>CP033051.1:1090000-1107500 GCA_003667865.1 Rossellomorea marisflavi
TATTCTTCAGTTGAAACGGACATAGATGACCTTATTTAAGGAAAATTGCCTCTCTTAGGCTCATTTATAGCGAAATAAGGTCTCCTATGTCCGTTAGCGTGGGAAAATGGGTAATTCCATAGCAAATAAGGTCATCTGTGTCCGTTAGCTCAGTCTCACCTAAAAGACAGCAAGCCAATTTAGTAAAATTTTATAAAATCCCAATATATTTTATAACTTCCTTAAACACTGGCAACACCCATTGTTCTTCAGAGTCCCATATTAAAGTTGTAATTTTTATTGTTCGGTCTTCTACTGGTAGGAATAGAATCATTGTTTTTGAGTTCTCGCCTTTTATAGATGCTTGAAATGCTGCTTGCTCAATAAACATGGAACTCTCAGGTAATACAGTCTCTGGTTGTGCTTTACTATTCACTGCAGCAAGTTCATCTAAAGCCATTTGCTTCTGTTCATCGATATCTGCTGTGACATCAAAGACTTCTAAACGAATTGTACTTTGCGGAATTTCATTTGTCATAATTAGATCTTTTCCAGGCTCTTCATTGGTTGCTTCTACTCTAGAAGGAACATATAGGTAGTATCCATTTTGCCCTTCCCAATACGCTGCCTCTTCTTTTTCTTCAGTACCATTAAAGTTATAGGTTAGTGTTATAGTAGTAGGAATGTTTACATCTTCATCTTTGTTTTCTATTGGATGTTCTTCTTTAGAGTGAACATCCTCTCCCTTATCCTGATTTCCAGAGACTGTTACAGATTCTTTTCCTTCAGAGCAACCAGTAATATAGAAACTTACAACTATTAATAAAATTAAATACTTAAAGATCCTCATCCTTTTCCCACTCCTAAGTTGATTTATTATTCTCTGATTGATTAGTCGTAAAAATGATGAGAGAGGTTTCAGGGCGAATGACCTATTTCCTTTACATTGTTTGATTGAGGAAAAGGTTATCTTTTAGAAGGGTTTAAGATATATAAGACGAATATAGTTACAAACCCATTAATAGAGGGGGATACATGATGAGAATAAATGCGTTTAAAGCAGCAAAGCAATTTATTAGTAGATTTCACCCGAAATGTGATGCAGCTATACTGGCTGGAAGTGTTGTAAGAGGTGAAGAAACTTCAAAATCAGATTTAGACATTATTGTCTTTGATTCAAAAGTAAAAGCCTCCTATAGAGAATCCCTTTATGCTTTTGGATGGCCAATTGAAGTATTTGTACATAATATGACGTCCTATAAAGACTTCTTTGAAAGTGACTGTGAGAGAGGCAGACCATCTTTACCTAGAATGGTTTCAGAGGGAATCACAATAGCTGGTGAGGAAATCGTTCAAAGTATAAAGAGAGAGGCTAGTAGTTTATTAGATAAAGGACCACAAGCATGGTCAGAGCAAACAATAAAGGTTAAGCGCTATTTTATTACGGATGTACTGGATGATTTTATAGGTGCTTCACAACGAGCTGAACTACTTTTTATCGCAAATACGCTAGCTGATTTATTACATGAATTTGTTCTACGGACAAAAGGGATGTGGACAGGTTCATCTAAATGGATCTATAAGGCTTTAAAAAATTATGATCTTACGTTTGCAGACCATTTTACAGAGGCATTTGATCGATTTTATAAAGATGGAGATAAAGAGCTTATCATTAAACTAGTGGATGAAGTGTTAGAGCCTTATGGGGGTCGATTGTTTGAAGGATTTTCAATAGGGAAATGTTAAACGAGCGCTCTTAATTGCAATCGTATAATCAAATACAGTATTCTTAAACTAATTCCATCCGTAGGGAGAGATATTATGTCATCTATTTATGAGTTTAAAGTTGAAAAGCCGAATGGTGAGTCTACTTCTTTAAATGAATTTCAAGGTCAAGTATTGCTTGTAGTCAATACCGCTAGTAAATGCGGCTTTACTCCTCAGTTTGAAGAATTACAGGGATTGTATGATCAATACAAGGATCAAGGTTTAATGATTCTAGGATTTCCTTGTGATCAATTTATGAATCAAGAATTTGAATCAGATGATGAGATTATGAAGTTCTGTCAGCTTAATTATGGTGTATCTTTTCCGATGTTTTCAAAAGTTGATGTGAAGGGAAGCAATGCACATCCATTGTTTAAATTCCTAACAAGTGAGAAAAAAGGACTTTTAACGTCCGAAGTGAAATGGAACTTTACTAAGTTTCTCATTAATCGAGAAGGAGAAGTTGTAAAACGCTATTCACCACAAACGAGCCCTAAGAAAATTGAGGGTGACATCAAGGAACTTCTAGCATAATAAAAAGACCCTTAAGGCTGTCCTTTTGGGTCTACTTTTTTATCTCCAACAAATCGAGAATAAGACGTGGAGTTTTTTGTTCTGAAATCAATAGTAACTCTCGTATAAGAGGATAATCTTCATTAGCATGATTTTTCAAAAGTTCTACCCACCATTCTGTTTCATATCTTGCAATCATACTTAAATTATATAAAAGAGCATAGTGAATTAGGATTTCAGGGATATCATTTGCAATACTTCGACTGATAGGTAAATAAAAGAGATCCTCTTTTTGATTCAACCTAATAGGTGGCGTGTCTATTTGGTTGTTAATTTGTAATGTGTTGTCTTGAATCCAATTACCTCTGTTACCTAGTCGCTCACTTAAATAATTCTTAAATAAGGATTGTGACATATGGAAATGTTTTAATACTTCTTCATCAAGAGGTAATGTATTTTCTGAACGAAAAGGGATAAAGGCTTTTTTATTAAATAAATATTCATACGTATCTTGAATCTCTGGTATTTCTAAAAGTAGCTCTTCCATCTTGAACTTTTCACCTGGAAAGTGTTTCACGTGGAACAACTGTTCAAAGAAATATGAAAATAGACCATTTTTTTGTATCTTAACCTCATCTTGTAAAAACAGATAGTTTTGCTTTTTTCTTTTTCGAGTTGTTAGACCATGAGCAAGAACTGTTGTTGTCTCTGGATAAAGGGGATCCTTGGTTAACAAGCATGCCTTCATGAGATGAACAAAACCATAAAATAATAAAATAGGTTTAATGGACAAGGGGCTTATAGCAGCTTGTTCATAGTAAACCTCGCCCTGTTCTAAGTAATACATGAACGGATAGCAATTATCGTAGCTTTTGGTATCAGCATCAGATAGTTCAGCTTTTTGATAGCAGCTTCTCAAATATTTTTGAGTTTGCGATGAAGATTGAAAGTAGTTTATATAACTCCATACACTAAGGTTTCTATCCATATATAATCACCTATAAATTTTCTGAATAATACAACTAATAATCTAGTTCTTGACAGTATTTTAACCAATTGATAACCTACTAATAATATTTTGGGCTAGGAGGATGAGAGGAATGTGGGAAACGAAATTTGCTAAAGAAGGTTTAACGTTTGATGATGTGCTATTAGTTCCATCAAAATCGGAGGTGCTCCCAAAGGATGTTAATGTGAAAGTAGCCTTAACAGATACTTTAAAGCTTAATATTCCGATTATTAGTGCTGGTATGGATACGGTGACAGAAGCTGAAATGGCTATTGCTATGGCTCGACAGGGTGGATTAGGAATCATCCATAAAAACATGAGTATCGAACAGCAAACTGAGCAAGTTGACAAAGTGAAACGCTCAGAAAGTGGTGTAATTTCAGATCCATTCTTTTTAACCCCAGAACATCAAGTGTTTGCTGCAGAGCATCTTATGGGTAAATACCGTATCTCTGGTGTTCCGATCGTTAACAATGAAGAAGAGCAAAAGCTAGTCGGTATTTTAACGAATCGCGATCTTCGCTTTATTCAAGATTATTCAATTCTCATCTCAGACGTAATGACAAAAGATAACTTAGTTACTGCCCCTGTAGGAACAACGTTAGATCAAGCAGAAAAAATTCTTCAAAAGTACAAAATTGAAAAACTTCCTCTTATTGACGAAAATGGTGTACTAAAAGGACTTATCACCATTAAAGATATTGAAAAAGTTATCGAGTTTCCCAACTCAGCAAAGGATTCACAAGGCCGATTATTAGTTGGTGGTGCCGTTGGTATTGGTACAGATACGATGACACGTGTTGAGCAGTTAGTAAAAGCACATGTAGACGTTATTGTCATTGACACAGCACATGGACATTCTGCTGGTGTATTAAGTATGGTGCGTGAAATCCGTGAATCTTATCCAAATTTAAATATTGTTGCAGGAAATGTTGCCACTGCAGAAGGTACTCGGGCTCTAATTGAAGCAGGTGCAGATATCGTTAAAGTAGGTATTGGTCCAGGATCCATCTGTACGACAAGAGTCGTTGCAGGTGTAGGTGTACCTCAAATTACAGCAGTATATGATTGTGCAACAGAAGCTAGAAAGCTTGGAAAAGCCATTATTGCTGATGGTGGTATCAAATACTCTGGAGACATCGTAAAAGCACTCGCTGCGGGAGGACATGCAGTAATGCTAGGAAGTATGTTAGCAGGGACAAGTGAAAGCCCTGGAGAAACTGAAATCTTCCAAGGTCGTCGCTTTAAAGTATATCGAGGTATGGGATCTGTTACTTCAATGGAAAAAGGCTCAAAGGATCGCTACTTCCAAGATGAAGCGAAAAAATTTGTTCCAGAAGGTATTGAAGGTCGACTGCCATACAAAGGACCATTAGCAGATACACTTTATCAGCTAGTTGGTGGCTTACGCTCTGGTATGGGGTATTGTGGAACAAAAGACTTACAAGAGCTTCGTGAAAATGCTCAGTTTATTAAAATGACTGGAGCAGGATTAAGGGAGAGTCATCCACACGATGTTCAGATTACAAAAGAAGCACCGAATTATTCATTATCCTAAATCTCTCGTGTTAAAAGCCATGCATTTCTAATAAAATAACAGATTGCTCCAAAGGTTGTTAGTCTATATGCAATGTGTCGATGATAGTATGAAGCACAAAACATGTAGAAAACGACCACATGGGGCAATCTTTTTTGATTACAATATATTTAATAGAGAACATTGGCCTACTAAATATATCCTAATTTAGGCATATCCTCTGTCTATTTAAAAATATTGAACTGTGATAAAATAACGAAGGTGTACATAAAGATTTGGAGGGCTAGCCGTGAAAAGAAGTAAGATACAAAGATTATTTGTGTATATGATGGTAGCAATAATGGCAATGAGTATTGTACAGAAACCTGCTAAAGCTGAAAGCACATTAGATGTTAAGGCAAATGCAGCAATTATAGTTGAAGCAAGTACTGGACAAATATTATATTCGAAAAATGCTGATACTGCTCAAGGAATTGCAAGTATGACCAAGATGATGACCGAATACCTTCTGTTAGAAGCAATTAAAGAAGGAAAAGTAAAATGGGATCAAATGTATCAGGTACCTGCAAATCTTTCAGAAATGTCGCATGACTTATCGTTAAGTAATGTGCATTTACGTAATGGTGGCCAATATTCAGTACGTGACCTATATGAAGCGATGGCGATTGAATCAGCAAACGCTGCAACGATTGCAATTGCAGAAGTAATTTCCGGTTCAGAAGTACAATTTGTTGAGCTAATGAATGCTAAAGCGGAAGAGCTTGGCTTAGAAAATTATAAATTTGTTAATTCTACAGGATTAAATAACAGTGACCTTAGTAAGTACTTTACTGAGATTGTTGGTGGAGCGGAAGAAGAAAACGTTATGTCTGCAAATGACACGGCTACGTTAGCATTCCATTTATTAAATGAGTTTCCAGAAGTACTAGAAACATCTAGTATACCGAAAAAGACATTTGCTGAAGGAACAGAAGATGCCTTTGAAATGAAAAACTGGAACTGGATGTTACCAGAACTAGTATATGGCTATGAAGATGTAGATGGATTGAAAACAGGAACAACAGATTTTGCAGGGGCTTGTTTTACAGGGACTGCAGAAAGAAATGGGATGAGATTCATTACAGTAGTGATGAATGCACAGCCTGAAGGTAATGAAACACAGTACGAAGCTCGATTTAAACAAACAGCAAAAATGCTCGATTATGCATTCAACAATTTTACAATGGAGGAAATTCTACCTGCTGGTTATACAGTTAAAGACAAAGAAACGCTTCCTGTTGTAAAAGGTAAGGAAAAAGAGGTCGCAATTGAAACAGAAGCTCCATTACAATTCGTTGTTAAGAGTGACCAAAAAGATCAGTTCAAACCAAAGTTTGTCATTGATGAAGAAAAGCTGACAGAAGATGGAGAATTAACGGCACCAATTAAAAAAGGTGATGTAGTAGGGTATGTAACATTAGAATCAGAAAATACTTCTATAGGTTACTTAACTGCTAAAGGTGATGCATTGACATCTGTTCCAGTGATTGCTACTGAAGATGTAGAAAAAGCAAATTGGTTTGTTCTTTCTATGAGAGCGATTGGTGGTTTCTTTGCAGATATTTGGGGATCAATCACTTCAACAATTAAAGGTTGGTTCTAGTCTTAAAGGAAATAGATATGTCTTGGTTTTTAAAGCCTCTTGTCTTGACATGAGGCTTTTTTTGTTGTTTATTTAGCATTAGAGTATTCTATCAAAATTTGATTGATATAGTAATCATTTCCTTACAAACTTCTTGTAATGTGAGTAATGATAATAGTAGCTATGGATTAAGAAGGGGGATATATAGGTATGAAAACAGGTACGGATCGCGTAAAAAGAGGTATGGCTGAAATGCAAAAAGGCGGCGTTATCATGGATGTTATTAACGCTGAGCAAGCAAGAATCGCTGAAGCAGCAGGTGCTGTTGCGGTTATGGCATTAGAGCGTGTACCAGCAGATATTCGCGCAGCTGGTGGTGTTGCACGTATGGCAGACCCTCGTATTGTAGAAGAGGTAATGGGTGCTGTAACGATCCCAGTAATGGCAAAAGCACGTATTGGTCACATCGTTGAAGCACGTGTACTTGAAGCAATGGGTGTAGACTACCTTGATGAAAGTGAAGTATTAACTCCAGCAGATGAAGAGTACCACTTAAACAAGAGAGACTTCACTGTGCCATTTGTTTGTGGTTGCCGTGACTTAGGAGAAGCAGCTCGTCGTATCGGTGAAGGTGCATCAATGCTTCGTACTAAAGGTGAACCAGGAACAGGGAATATCGTAGAAGCTGTTCGTCATATGCGTAAAGTAAATGCACAAGTACGTAAGCTTGTTCATATGAGTGAAGATGAAATTATGACTGAGGCAAAATTACTAGGTGCACCATATGAAATCCTTCTTCAAATTAAAGAACACGGCCGTTTACCAGTTGTAAACTTTGCAGCAGGTGGAGTAGCAACTCCAGCAGATGCTGCTCTTATGATGGAACTAGGTTCTGATGGTGTGTTTGTAGGTTCTGGTATCTTTAAATCAGACAACCCTGAAAAATTTGCAAAAGCGATTGTTGAAGCAACAACTCACTACAAAGATTATGACCTAATTGCAAAGCTTTCTAAAGAATTAGGAACAGCAATGAAAGGTGTAGAAATTTCTTCTATTGCTCCAGAACACCGCATGCAAGATCGCGGCTGGTAAGAATGATGATACGTGTTGGAGTATTAGGGCTACAAGGTGCTGTAAGGGAACATATTCGTTCCATAGAGGCATGTGGCGCAGAGGCTATTGTCATAAAACGAGCAGAGCAATTAGAAGAAATAGATGGTTTAATTATGCCAGGTGGCGAAAGCACAACGATGAGAAGGCTCATTGATCGTTATGACTTTATGGAACCATTAAGAGAATTTGCTGGAAAAAGCAAACCGATTTTTGGAACATGTGCTGGGTTAATTCTATTAGCAGAACGAATTGTCGGTTATGATCAACCACATCTTGGTGTGATGGATATAACTGTTGAACGAAATTCTTTTGGAAGACAAAAGGAGAGCTTTGAAGCAGATCTTGATATTGCTCATGTAGGTGAGAATTATAATGCAGTCTTTATCCGTGCTCCTCATATTGTAGAAGCAGGAGAGAATGTAGAAGTACTTGCAAAGTATAATGAACGTATCGTATTAGCACGTCAAGGCTCTTACTTAGGTTGCTCCTTTCACCCAGAGTTAACAGATGACCACCGCATTACAGAGTATTTTATAAAGATGGTAAAAGAGCATAAAGGTCTCGCATAAAACTATTGCAAATTGGAAAACATTGTAGTAGATTAATGTATAAATCAATTCCAATAGCTTAAATCAATGATAGGAACTAGTAATAAGGAATTCTTTCTTAAGAGAGTCGATGGTTGCTGAGAATCGATGGGGGACCCTTATGAATCCATCCTAGAGTAAAGTACTGAACCAATTAGTAAGTATTTTCGGTGATACCGTTACCATCGTAAAGAGGAAGGGAATAGCTTTATTCCTTTCAATTAGGGTGGCAACGCGGAACCTCCGTCCCTTTCAGGGATGGGGGTTTTTTGTGTTTTCATTTTTACTAAAGTACATTAAAGGTAGCTATTAAAAGGAGGAAGGCAAATGCTGGATATTAAATTTCTAAGAAGTAATTTTGAACGCG
Source organism: Rossellomorea marisflavi (assembly GCA_003667865.1). Classification (GTDB taxonomy): domain Bacteria; phylum Bacillota; class Bacilli; order Bacillales; family Bacillaceae_B; genus Rossellomorea; species Rossellomorea marisflavi_C. The sequence continues at coordinate 1,098,494 of CP033051.1, forward strand.
TTAAAGAGTTATTACAGCATCGTGGTGAGGATTTAAAGGATTTTGGTGAATTTGAGCAATTAGATACAAGACGTAGAGAATTGATTGTTGAGACAGAGGAATTAAAGAGTAAACGTAATGAAGTATCTCAAAAAATTGCTGAAATGAAAAAGCAAAAAGAGAATGCGGATGACCTTATTGTAGAAATGAGAGAAGTGGGAAGCTTAATCAAAAAGCTAGATGATGAACTACGTGAAGTAGAAGAGAAATTGGAGCATTTGCTTCTTTCAATTCCGAACGTGCCGCATGCTTCTGTACCTGTGGGGGAAACAGAGGATGATAACGTAGAAGCTCGCAAATGGGGAGAGGTTCCTGAATTTAGCTTTGAAGCCAAGCCACATTGGGATGTTGCTACAGGCTTAGGAATCTTAGACTTTGAAAGAGCTAGTAAAGTGACTGGAAGTCGATTTGTATTTTATAAAGGTCTAGGAGCACGATTAGAAAGAGCTCTTATCAATTTTATGATGGACCTTCATATGGATGAGCATGGATATACTGAAATGCTACCACCATACTTAGTAAATAGAGCAAGCATGACAGGTACAGGGCAGCTTCCAAAGTTTGAAGAAGATGCGTTCCGTATCGAAAGTGAAGACTATTTCTTAGTTCCAACTGCAGAAGTTCCTGTCACGAACTACCACCGTGATGAAATTTTAAGTGGAGAAGAATTGCCAATCAGCTATGTAGCTTACAGTGCAAACTTCCGTTCAGAGGCTGGATCTGCAGGAAGAGATACAAGAGGATTAATTAGACAGCATCAATTTAACAAGGTCGAACTTGTTCGTTTTGTAAAGCCTGAGGATTCTTACGAAGAGTTAGAGAAACTAACAGGCCATGCTGAAAAAGTTCTACAATTACTAAAGCTACCATACCGCGTACTATCAATGTGTACAGCGGATCTTGGATTCACAGCTGCTAAGAAATATGATTTAGAAGTATGGATTCCAAGCTATGGCACATACCGTGAAATCTCTTCTTGTAGTAACTTTGAAGGCTTCCAAGCAAGACGTGCAAACATTCGCTTCCGTAGAGAATTAAATGCGAAGCCAGAACACGTACACACGTTGAATGGATCTGGACTTGCCATAGGAAGAACAGTTGCTGCAATCCTTGAAAATTACCAGCAGGAAGACGGCAGCGTCATCATTCCTGAAGTATTACGTCCATACATGGGTAATTTAGAAAAGATTAAGGCATAATAGCATGTAGGGGAAGACAACTCTCTTCCCTACATTTTTTTATAAAAAGAAGCTTGACTCACTAATTTCGACATGGTATTATATATCTTGTCGATACGGAGGAATACCCAAGTCCGGCTGAAGGGATCGGTCTTGAAAACCGACAGGGGTGTTAAAGCCCGCGGGGGTTCGAATCCCTCTTCCTCCGCCATTTGATCTTAAATGAAACCTAGCGCATAAAATATTGGAGATCAAAAAACGTTACATTCCGGTGTAACGTTTTTTTTATGTCTTCTTATACTGTTTGTACTTTACAAAGGTGGAAAGAAGTTAAGGTAAATACAAAGGGAAAGAATTTTATCCTATGGACCATACAGCTTGATTTAGAGTTGTTAAAAAATAAATTCCATTAAAACTACAGAGTTGCTTGGAGCGGAAGGTGCTTGACTCCTGCGGGAAATAGTGGGAATGGTGAGACCCCGCAGGCGCAAAAAGCGCTGAGGAGGCTCACCCCCACCCCGCGGAAAGCAAGCACCTGCAGCGGAAAGCAACGCACTTATTAAAAAATGTAAATAAAAATCCCCCTCACAAATGTGAAGGGGATTTCCTTTAACTCTTTAAAAGTCGAGTTTGCTCAATAAAATAACCAATTCGCTCAACAATCGGTTCAATCGAACCATGATCATTCACCAAATCATAATCATTAATATTCAAACGAAGCACAGGACAAGCATTAAACGAATTAATCCAATTCTCATAACGTTCATGCATCTCTTCCCAATACTCAATCGGCGTTTCCTGCTCCATCGGACGTCCTCTCACCTGAATACGACTAATCACATCATCAATTGAACCTTCAAGATAAATCAATAAGTCCGGATGAGGGAAATAAGGTGTCATCACCATCGCATCAAACAAACTAGTATACGTCTCATAATCAACCTTAGACATATTCCCTTTTTCATAATGCATACGTGCAAAAATGCCTGTGTCCTCATAAATGGAACGATCTTGGATAAAGCCACCACCATATTCAAAAATCTTCTTCTGTTCTTTGAATCGCTCTGCTAAAAAGTAGATTTGTAGGTGGAAGCTCCAGCTTTTAAAATCTTTATAAAACTTATCTAGGTAGGGGTTGGTTTCTACTTTTTCAAAGGAAGTACGGAAGCCTAAAGCATCTGCTAGTCCATTTGTCATTGTGGATTTTCCAACACCAACAGTTCCTGCTATTGTAATAACAGCATTACTGGGTATCCCATATTTCATGCGAAGATTCATAGTAAGTGTACTCCTTTTTTTATCGTTGTATCTAAGGTGTGTAAGATATTCAAGCGATCATGTTCATTCTTAACAAAATCTACCTCATCACCATTAAAGCGTATCACTGGAATTTCAGGATGTTGTTGTTCAAAGGTGTTCATATAATCCTCATAGTCAAGAGAAAGCTGTTCTAAATATAAAGGGCTGATCTTCTTCTCAAACTCTCGACCACGCATTTCAATTCGTTTTAAGAGAGTATCTAAGCTTGCGTTAAGATAGATGACAACGTTTGGCTTTGGCATATCCTCTATAAGAATATCGTATATTTTTAGGTATTTATTAAATTGTTGTTGATCTTTTAGTGTACGCTTCGCAAAGATAAGATTTTTCAAAATATGATAGTCCGCTACAACTGGTTTATGATGCTGTAAGAATTTTGAATGAATATCCTCTAGTTGCTTATAGCGGTTACATAAGAAAAACATTTCGGTTTGAAAACTCCACTCTTCAATGTTGTCATAAAACTTATCAAGAAATGGATTTTCATCTACGATTTCTTTCAAAAGCTGATATTGAAAATGCTCAGAAATTGCTTTTGCAAGAGAGGTTTTCCCTATACCAATCGGTCCCTCCACCGTTATGAATGGAACACTCCCCATTTTATATCCTCCTCGTACGCTCGTTCCCATTGTAAATTGTCTATTTATAGTAAAGTATGTCAATGGAAGCTCTTTCGAATTCAATAATCTATAAGACTGGAAATTCCAGTATAAATTTTTGTGACAAAAATAATTGTAACACAATCCATGTCGATTTTGGTCTTATAATTTAGAAGGAAAGCGGTTTTTGTCGTTTGAATAATATGGAATCAATTCGAGGGACGGACCTTCAATAAAAAAAGACGATTCTCCATGGAACATACCATGAAAATCGTCTTATATTTTAGCGTTTGACAACATTAAATTGATCAGATATTAATAGCCAGTTTTGAGGGAAGGAAAGGCCTAATTTCCAATAGCTTATTCCTCGTAAATTTAGTTCCTTTAGTAAATTGAATTTTGCTTGGATCGAACGAGCATCCTCGAACCATACACGGTGTTGTTTTCCGGCAGAATCTGTGTAGTTGAAAAATGGAGCTTGTGCTTCGTAATCATATTGAATGGGTACATTGTTCGCGGCAGCTAGTTGAATGGCCTGTTGTGGACTTAATGCTTTTGCTGTTGTACCCTGCTCGAATGGTAATGTCCAATCATACCCGTAAAGGTTTTGCCCCATTAAAATTTTGGAGGGTGGAATTTCAGATATTGCGTATTCAAGAACTTCTCTTACAGGCCCGATTGGAGAAACTGGCATTGCCGGTCCACCACTATAGCCCCATTCATAGGTCATAATGACAACAAAGTCTACAATTTCACCGTGTGCCTTATAATCATGTGCCTCATACCATTTTCCTTTTTGAGTGGCACTTGTCTTTGGAGCTAGTGCAGTTGATAGTAGCCAGCCTTCTTGATTAAAACGTTGCTTGGCTTTACGCAAAAATTGGTTATAGGCTTCTCGATCGGCCGGACGTAAGTATTCAAAATCAATATGGATATCACGAAAGCCATATTTTTTAGCTGTAGCAACAATGTTGTTAAGGAATGTATTTTGAACCTCTTGATTATTGAGTATAATTCGACCAACCTCATCACTGAATTGTCCTTCTTCTTGATTAGAAATCGCCATCATTAGAATATTATTGTTGGCACGAGCAATCTCCGGAAGTTCCCCTAATGGTGGTTCTTTTAAGGAACCATCACGATTTGCTTGGAAATTAAACGGTGCTAGGTACGTAAGGTAAGGGGCGACCTCTCTTGCACTATCCTCAAGTTCTTGTGAAACAGTTTCACCAAAAGGCTCCACATAAGCATTAAATTCAGCACTTCTCTTAGGCTTTTGGGGAATGTATAAACGTGCACCAACCTGTATGGGTTGGTTTGCATTGATGCCATTTACTCTAGCAATTTCTTGGTAGGAGATCCCAACCTTTTGACCAATTGAGTATAAACTATCTCCCGGTTGTACCCAGTAAAAAGACCCAACAATTGGAATGACTAATGTTTGACCAACAACAAGCTGACCCGGGTTTGGGATTTGATTGGCTTCTATTAAATCATCTGTTGTTGTTCCATAAGCTTGTGCAATACCGAATAATGACTGATTGGGTTGGACCACATGAATTTGCATAACTTGCCCTCCCTAATATGGTTTTCACTGTAACCAATTTATGAGTGGATGAGAGCAAATATGTTTTCAATTACTTAGAATTTACAATCTCTGAAGCTTTACCTGTCTCTGCTTTTAGAACATTTCGCATCATTTCTAAAGCATATTCATTGTCCTGCTTGCTAACAGAAGCAATACAATCTTCTGGAATATGGAGCGTGAACTCTCTCATATAAGCGTCATTCGCAGTAAAAAGAACGCAGATATTACCCGCAATACCGGTAAGAATTAAGTGTTTCACTTGTAACTGATGAAGCAACGTGTTTAGAGCGGTACCAAAAAATGCAGAATGCTTTGGTTTTATAAGAAAGTAATCTTGGGTCTCTGGATAGATGCTTTCTAGAATTTCTGTGCTTTTCTCATTTTTGCATTTCATATAGATGGCTTTGTAATCTGCTTTCCAAAGGTTATAATGGTCATTAACATAGATAATAGGGATGTTTTGATCTCTACTTAAAGAAACAAGTTCTTTTACTGGTTTGATGATGTCCTTTGTATGCTTTGCTAAAACATCACCATTAGAGAAATCAAATGAATTAATCATATCAATAATGATTAGAGCAGTGTTCTCTTTTATAGACATGGTCATCACCTTTCTTTTCAATAGTGTTAGGATGAAGGTTAATTTTTATGAGACCGATTACGTTATAGGAGTTATCATAATGGAAACAAGTACTGAAGAATTTTATATGCTTGAAGCGTTAAAAGAGGCAAGAAAAGCAGAAGAAATGCACGAGGTGCCAATCGGAGCCGTAATTGTAGTAGATGGGAAGATTATAGCTCGTGCTCATAATCTTAGAGAAACCACACAAAATGCGATTACCCATGCAGAGTTACTTGCAATTGAAATGGCGTGCAAAGTTGTTGGTTCTTGGAGATTAGAAGATGCAGAATTATATGTCACTCTAGAGCCCTGTCCTATGTGTAGTGGAGCTATTCTATTATCAAGAATCAATAAAGTGTATTATGGAGCAGCAGATCCAAAGGCTGGTTGTGCCGGTACATTAATGAACTTATTAGATGATGAACGCTTTAACCATCAATGTGAAGTTCATGGAGGAATTTTAGAAGACCAGTGTGGTAGTATCTTAACAAATTTCTTTCGAAACTTGAGAGAGAAAAGAAAAGCAGAAAAGCTTAACGCAACAAATACTCTGACGGATTGACAATAACTTACAACTCCTAACCATTGCTTTTTTCTGTAAAGGCTAGTATACTAATCAATGCGTCGGAAATACGGCGCAACCAAATATGGTATCAATTTTGCCGTGCTAGGTGGGGAGGTAGCGGTGCCCTGTACTCGCAATCCGCTCTAGCGAGACCGAACTCCTTTCCGAGGCTTGCATTCTGTAGGGCTGCCTCAAGTAAGTGGTGTTGACGCTCGGGTCCTGCGCAATGGGAACCCATGAACCATGTCAGGTCCGGAAGGAAGCAGCATTAAGTGGACTTTCTCATGTGCCGCAGGGTTGCCTGAGCCGAGCTAACTGCTTGAGTAACGCCTATGGATGCTTGTCGACGAAAGGTGCACGGCAGTTTCATTACATATATAAAAATCCTCCAATGAATTGGAGGATTTTTTTCATCGTTTAATTTCCTCAGACTTGGTATTTAGTTTTGTAAAATGAAAACTTTATACGTTATAATGATGATGTACATAATATATAGACTTTGCATTAACAATGGGTGAAAGGAGAGAGTGTTGTGAGTTATCAAGCTTTATATCGTGTTTGGCGTCCTCAACAATTCTTTGATGTTGTTGGTCAGCAGCACGTAACGAAGACATTACAAAATGCTCTTCTCCAACAAAAGATCTCCCATGCGTATCTATTCTCTGGTCCAAGAGGAACCGGAAAAACAAGTGCTGCAAAAATTCTAGCGAAAGCAGTCAATTGTGAGAAAGCTCCAATAGCAGAGCCTTGTAATGAATGTGATGCATGTAGAGGGATTACAGATGGTTCAATTCCTGATGTGATAGAAATTGATGCAGCTTCAAACAATGGTGTAGAAGAAATTCGTGATATACGAGACAAGGTAAAATATTCACCGAACGTGGTGGACTATAAAGTCTATATTATAGATGAAGTACATATGCTATCCATTGGAGCCTTTAATGCATTATTAAAAACATTAGAAGAACCACCTAAGCATGTCATATTCATACTTGCAACAACGGAACCACATAAAATTCCTTTAACAATTATCTCTCGTTGTCAACGGTTCGATTTTAAACGAATCACAGCAAGAGATATCGTCGAGAGAATGCGCCATATTGCAGATGAGTCAGCGGTTTCCTATGAAGAGAATGCTTTAATGGTTATTGCTCGTGCAGCTGAAGGTGGTATGCGTGATGCATTGAGTTTACTGGATCAAGCCATCTCCTTTAGTACAGACACTGTTACCGTCCAAGATGCTCTTACTGTAACAGGAGCAGTATCGCAGGGGTATCTAAATCGTCTTACGGAAGCTGTGTATGAGCGGAATGTTGCTGCTGCTTTAGAAAACCTTGAAGAACTATTATTTCAAGGAAAAGACCCTGCTCGTTTTGTTGAGGATTTTATTCTTTATTTCCGTGACATGCTCTTATTTAAAGCAGCACCAAACTTGGAAGAATCATTAGAAAGAGTTCTTCTAGATGATGACTTTAAACAACTAGCTGAAAAGATTTCCTCTCAGCAGATTTACCATTTTATTGATGTCTTGAATTCAGCACAGCATGAGATGAAGTTCACAAATCATGCAAGAATTTACCTAGAAGTATCTATTGTTAAACTATGTCAATTAGAGGATTCTTCTTCATCAGTAGATTCTGGTGTACTTGATAAATTGGTGAATAAAATTCAAAGTCTTGAAAAAGAATTGCAGACAATAAAGTCTCAAGGTGTTCCGGTACAGACAGAGCAGAAAGCTCAACCTAAACCAAAGCCAGCCAGTGCAAAGAAAGGGTTTAGGGCACCTGTTGGAAGAATTCAAGAGGTTTTAAAAACTGCAACCAAGGAAGACTTAAATTTAATTAAGAGTCGTTGGGGAGATATGCTTGAAACCCTGAATCAGAGACAAATGAGATCACAAGCAGCATTACTTAATGATGCTGAGCCTGTAGCGTCATCATCAGATACATTTATACTGAAATTCAAATACGAAATTCATTGTCAAATGGCAACAGAAAATACTTCGTTTGTCGAGACAATTTCATCTATTCTAAGTGAGCTTACAGGTACCAGCTATAGCTTGGTGGGAGTTCCTGAAGAGCAATGGAATACGATAAGAGAAGAATTTATAAGAAACACAAAATCAAATGATGATAGTGATTCAACCGTACAACAAGAAGAGGATCCGCTCATTTCAGAAGCTGAAAAACTTGTTGGTATGGATTTAATAGAAATCAAAGATTAATGATTATTGGAGGTCATGCAAAATGCGTGGTGGAATGGGAAATATGCAAAATATGATGAAACAAATGCAAAAAATGCAAAAACAAATGCAAAAGGCTCAGGAAGACTTGGGTGAAGAAAGAATTGAAGGTACTGCTGGTGGCGGGATGGTAACAGTAATTGTTTCCGGTCATAAAGAAGTACTAGAAGTAAACATTAAAGAAGAGGTTGTCGATCCAGACGATATCGATATGCTACAAGACCTTGTTTTAGCTGCAACCAACGATGCGTTGAAAAAAGCAGACGAGCTGACGAATTCTACAATGGGACAATTTACAAAAGGAATGAACCTACCGGGAATGTTCTAGGAGGCTATATCTATGCACTACCCTGAGCCTATATCAAAGCTTATTGATAGCTTTATGAAATTGCCAGGAATCGGGCCGAAAACAGCGGCTCGTCTGGCATTTTTTGTCTTAAATATGAAAGAAGATACTGTTTTAGACTTTGCTAAAGCCTTAGTTAATGCAAAAAGAAATCTCAGTTATTGCTCTGTCTGCGGACATATAACCGATACAGACCCTTGTTATGTTTGTGAGGATACTCGTCGAGATCGAAGCATAATATGTGTTGTGCAGGACCCAAAAGATGTGATTGCGATGGAAAAGATGAAGGAATACAACGGTCTTTATCACGTCTTGCATGGAGCGATATCTCCTATGGATGGGATTGGCCCTGAAGACATCAATGTTCCGGATCTAATTAAACGCCTTCAAAATGAAGAGGTTACAGAAGTCATCCTTGCTACGAACCCAAATATAGAAGGTGAAGCAACAGCCATGTATATTTCTAGACTCGTTAAACCATCGGGGATACGCATCACAAGAATTGCTC
>CP033051.1:1115000-1177500 GCA_003667865.1 Rossellomorea marisflavi
CCCAGCCATTTCCTAAGTCAATATCTTGTAATTCAAAGGATTGGTTCCACTGGTTCTCTTCTTGAATAAGATGTTTAATGGAGGCTGGCAAAACATCTAGTATATTGGAGATTTTTTCAATAAAGCGAATAGGCTGCTCTTTCAGCTCCTCTGGATATACATAGATCTTGAGTGAAACGGTTCCTTCAAGTCTTTCTTCATATCCATAACCGTTTTGGGTTTTGATTATATCGATAGGAGCTTCGTAGTATAAATGAAAGATACCATGAGCATTAAGACATTCAATTGTATCTTCAATGGTCTTATAAGGCATGGTAATACTGAATTCATGTAGCATAATATGTTTCCTTTCTAACTTCGTTATCTAAAACAGTTTAATACACATGATTATAGAATATCAAGAATGGCACCGTGAAAAGAAAAGACACGAGCACATCTAGTACATATTAGCCTAGACAAACACATTTACAAAAGTGTTACATACCATTAGTTTATAAGTAAGTTTTCAAGCAATTAAAATATTAAAAATTATGTATACAATTCTATATACCTGGTAATACTAGCAACTATGGAGGTGGAGAATATGTTTACAGAAAAGAAATCAGTAGGGGAAGTTTGTATTGTCTGTAATGAGGTAAAGAATCTAGGTATTCATTTATATACTTCATTTATTTGTACGGAATGTGAGTTAGAAATGCTTCATACCGATACGTCGAATCCAAATTATAAGTTTTTTGTTCAAAGACTGAAAAAAGTAAATACTCCACAAATATACTCGTAACCAAGCTAGGGAGCTTGGTTTTCTTTATGTTAATTATGCAAGTAGTTCATACGAAATGTTGGTTTTCAGATAGGAAACATGTAAACTTAATACGACTATAAGGTATTTATTAAAGGTAGGAGTTTCCATGAGTATATCTCAAAATCAAATGCCCCTTATTGAGGCAATTCAAAATCATATTCGTCAAAAACCAATTTCCTTTCACGTACCAGGACATAAGAACGGTGAGCTATACCATTCTCTAAACCTATTGAATGCTTCTTTTCTACAGTGGGATCTTACTGAGCTAAGTGGATTGGATGATTTACATGATCCCTCAGGTGCGATTGAACAAGCAGAAGGATTGCTTTCTTCGTACTATCAGTCTGTTAGAAGCTATTTTTTGGTTAATGGTAGTACAGTAGGAAATATTTCCTCAATCTTAGCGACTTGTAACGAGGGAGATTATGTTCTTGTTCAAAGAAATTGTCATAAATCAATATTGAATGGTATTCAGCTTGCAAGGGCTGTGCCAATATTTATAGAACCAGAGTGGGATAAAGAAACTCAAACGGCTACAGGTGTACACCTATCCACTCTTGAAGAAGCCATACAAAACTATCCAGAAGCGGTTGCTTGTATTTTCACGTATCCAACCTACTATGGTGTAGCCTACCCTATAAAACAATTGATTGAGGCTGCCCATCAAGGTGGTATGACGGTCATTGTAGATGAGGCCCATGGGGCACACTTCAAATTGGGAGAGCCTGTGCCCCAATCTACATTAGATATGGGAGCCGATGTTATTATTCAATCTGCTCATAAAATGTTACCTGCCATGACGATGGGATCCTATCTACATATAAATTCAGAAAAGGTATCAATAAAGAAAATCGAGAACTATTTACGTATGCTCCAATCAAGTAGTCCATCCTATCCGATTATGGCCTCATTGGATATGGCTCGTTCGTTTATTGCAAATAGGACGAAGGAAGATACATTCTATGCAATAAAGGAAAATAAGAAATTTCTTGAAAAGCTATGTAGCTTTACTGATAAACTAAAGGTAATAGAAGTTGACGATCCCTTTAAGGTGATTCTTCGCTTGGACTCTTTAAATGGCTATCAAATACAGGCGGTTTTTGAGAAACATGGAGTGTTCGTTGAATTGGCAGATCCTATGCAAGTATTACTAATCTTGCCAATCACATCACAAGAACACTCATTTCCTTATGAAAGAGCTGAAGCATTAATAAAGAGTGCGATAATGGAGTTAATGTTGTTCCAGATAAATACTTCCTTGCAGCAAACTGTCCCAATCCAAAATAAAATTCAGAAGGTATCAAAGCTTGAAGTGGTTATAGATGATCTAGAGGATTATCATGAAGAATGGATTTTGTTAGCCGAGTCAAAAGGCAGGGTAGCAACGAAAATGCTGACACCTTATCCACCAGGTATCCCTGTAATGGCTGCTGGAGAATTGATTACAGAAGAGATGATTGCTACATTACGTTATTACTTTGATGCTGGTGCGAGGATACAAGGGGACCACAAGCTGGAAGAAGGAAAGATACTTGTTATAAAAAGCGACCGGTAGATTTTCATCTATTAAAAAGTGAGGACACACTTGATATACATCGAGACACGGAGGGGTAAACATGAAAAAAGGTTTGTTTATTACATTTGAAGGCCCTGAGGGGGCAGGAAAAACAACGATCATTGAAATGCTGGAAAAAGCTTTAAAGGACAAGCAATATAATGTAATGAAAACGCGTGAGCCTGGAGGCATTCATATAGCAGAAAAAATTAGAGAAGTCATCCTCAACCGTGAACATACGGAGATGGATGAACGTACTGAGGCATTATTATATGCAGCTGCTAGAAGACAGCACTTAGTTGAAAAAGTAATTCCTGCATTAGAAAGTGGAAGGATTGTCTTATGTGACCGATTTATTGACAGTTCGCTAGCGTATCAAGGCCATGCAAGAGGGATTGGTATTGATGAAGTATTTAAGATTAATGAATTTGCCATAAGTGAAACAATGCCAGATGTAACAGTTTATTTTGATATTCCTCCAGAGGAAGGGTTAAGGAGAATTTCTCAACATGAGGAGAGAGAAGTGAATCGCCTTGATCTAGAGAATATACAATTTCATCTAAGGGTTCAAGAAGGGTATATCCTATTACAAGAAAGATTTCCGGAGAGAATCAAAAAAATTAATGCAAACCAACCAATAGAACAAGTATTCCAAGATGCACTTGATCTCATCCATACATATATATAAGAGTAGATTTCCATGTTACAATCATTGCAAATAGAAAACAAAACGTTCTTATTTCATCATAAACAAAACTTACCTCAGACAAGACTGGGTTATTCTTGATATAATAGAGGGAAGTAGACAAGTTTGAAACGGAGGATGGATGGATGAAGTTAGTTATGGCAGTTGTACAGGATCAGGACAGTAGTCGTCTTTCAAATGCTTTAATGGAGCATAATTTTAGATCTACAAAGCTAGCAAGCACAGGTGGCTTCTTGCGATCTGGAAATACTACATTTTTAATTGGTACTGACGATATTCGTGTTGAGAAATGTTTGCAGGTCATACGTGATAGCTGTAAATCAAGAGATCAAATGGTAGCACCTGTTTCTCCAATGGGTGGAAATGCAGATTCTTATGTTCCATACCCAGTTGAAGTAGAGGTTGGAGGAGCAACAGTCTTCGTATTACCAGTGGATCAATTCCATCAGTTTTAAGGATGTATGTGATACGTCCTCATTGGAAATACATCTAGTGGGGACTCTCACCTCATACTTGTTCTATTGAATTCTTACTATTATAGTTTATAACATATTTTTAGTTCATACATGTTGGACTCCTAGAGTACTAATGGTAGATAGTGATCTAGTAGTAGCATCAAGACCTAGCTAATGATAACTGGGGGATAATTATGAAAATTAACAAGGATTTACGTGTCTCTCTAGATAAAATCCGTCAGGAACAAAAGACAAATGCAGTAGGTTCAAATAAATTTGGTTCGCTCGTACAAAAGCACGATCAAAAGCTTCAAGGGGAGCAGTTTACAAAGCTGCTTGGGGATATTGAGAATGCCGGGCAGCTCCTAGCACGCTCAAGAACCTTTAAGGATTTAGCTAAATATAAGACGTTAGTGAAGAAGTTTGTTCGAGAAGCTGTGAATTATGGCATGGAATTAAAACAATCTCATTCATGGAATCAATTCGGTGAAGGCAGAAAATTAAACATTGTTGAGACGGTAGATAAGAGACTCGTAGAACTGTCTGAAGATGTACTTGATAAAGAGAAATCGTCTATTGACGTTCTTGGTAAAATTGGTGAAATAAAAGGTTTGCTTATAAACCTGTATACGTGAGCGAGTGGTAATTAAATGACATGGGAAGAATTAACGCACACACAACCCATTGTCCTTCAAATGCTGCAAAATAGTATTGGTAAAAAACGAGTGGCACATGCTTATTTGTTTGAAGGGGAAAAAGGTACTGGCAAAAAAGAAATTAGTTTTATTTTTGCTAAATCTTTACTGTGTGAGAACCCAGTTCAAGGAAAGCCTTGTGAAGCCTGTAATAATTGCAGAAGAATCAATAATGGAAACCACCCTGATTTGCATTTTATTGAGCCGGATGGGCTTTCAATTAAGAAGGAGCAAATCCGAAATCTACAAGCAGAATTTACAAAAACGGGTGTAGAATCCAAGAAAAAGATTTATATTATTGCACATGCAGATAAAATGACGACAAATGCAGCAAATAGTTTACTAAAGTTTTTAGAAGAGCCAGTATCAGATACAAATGCAATATTGCTAACAGAGCAGGTACATCGGATTCTGCCAACCATTTTATCTCGTTGTCAAACACTCACATTTAAGCCGTTACCTACAGAATTTTTAAAGGAACAATTACTAAAAGATGGATTTAATGAAACAAAAGCTGCAGTAGCAGCAAGTCTTACAAACAATTATGCAGAAGCTGTAGAAATTTGTCAGGACGAGTGGTTTGCAGAAGCTAGAAAAATAGTGTTAAAATTATATGAAGTCCTTCAAAAAAATCCCTTTGAAGCAATGTTGAAAATTCAGGAGGATTTTACAAAACATTTTAAGGAACGAGACCAAGTTGACCGAGCCTTGGATCTTTTACTTCTAATATATAAAGACTTATTACTCGTACAGTTAGGAAAGGAAGACAAGCTTGTCTTTCCAGACCAAAGAGCGTATTGGAAAACGGAAGCGTTACAAACGTCTACAAATCGCATCTCGCAAAGTATGACAGCGATTTTAGAGGCGAAGCAAAAAATGAATGCAAATATGAACACGCAGCTGTTATTTGAACAGCTTGTGCTAAATTTACAGGGGTGATATCCTTTGTACCAAGTGGTAGGAGTACGATTTAAAAAAGCAGGAAAAATCTATTATTTTGATCCAAATCAATTAACGATTAATCAAGACGATTATGTGATTGTTGAAACAGTTAGAGGCGTTGAATACGGAAAAGTAGTCATTGCTCAAAAGGAAGTAGATGAAAATGATGTTGTCCTTCCTTTAAAGAAAGTGATTCGTATTGCTGATTCAAAAGATCGGCTCATCGTAACAGAAAATAAAGATTTAGCAAAAGAAGCATATGATACATGTTGTGATAAGATACTGGAGCATCAATTAGATATGAAACTAGTTGATGTAGAGTATACATTTGATAGAAATAAAGTGATCTTCTACTTTACAGCAGATGGTCGTGTAGATTTTAGAGAGCTTGTAAAGGATTTGGCAGCGATCTTCCGCACGCGCATAGAGCTCCGTCAAATCGGGGTTCGAGACGAAGCAAAAATGCTTGGAGGAATTGGCCCTTGTGGTCGAATGCTATGCTGCTCTACTTTTCTAGGGGACTTTGAACCCGTGTCCATTAAGATGGCTAAGGATCAAAATCTTTCACTGAATCCTACTAAAATATCAGGACTTTGTGGTCGTCTCATGTGTTGTTTGAAATATGAAAACGATGAGTATGAAGCGGCAAAAGAACAGTTACCTGATATTGGTGAGTACGTGCAAACACCTGATGGAAAGGGAAAAGTAGTGGGTCTGAATATTTTAGAACGTGTCCTTCAGGTTGAAGTTAATCAAGGAGAAAGGGTTCTAGAATATACATTAGAAGAACTTGTTAATAATGATTCTGTATCATATCAAGCTTCAGAGTAATGGGGTGTCATTTCGTGGATAAAAAAGAGTTCTTTGATTCTGTCAGTCATATGGAAGAACAGATTGGACAGCTTTACAAACAATTAGGTGAATTAAAAACACATTTGGCAGAGCTTATTGAGGAAAATCATTCTCTTCAGTTAGAAAATGAGCATCTGAGAAGAAGACTAGACCAAAGTGAGAACTCTTCAAGTAAACGTGCACGAAAGAATAAAGCAGAATCAAAAGGATTAGAAGGCCAAGATGATAAAGCAATGGATGTTGGAGAAGGGTACGACAATCTTGCTCGGTTATATCAAGAAGGCTTTCATATCTGTAATGTTCACTTTGGAAGTCCTCGAAAAGATGAAGATTGCCTATTTTGTTTATCTTTTCTAAATAAAAAGTAAACATTCATTTGAACAATGATTATAGGCATGTAATCCCACTCTTTTACTAGTAGCGAAATGACTCAATGCCGACAATTTGATACACATAGAATTTGGACTACCCCATTGTGGAATGATAAAGACCATGGGGTAGTTTTTTTATAGTATGTTAGAATAGCGGAGGATTTTCATAGTGGTTGAATTGAAATATGATGAAAGATTAGATTATTTATTAGCTGAGGACTTACGCATTATTCAGAGTCCATCCGTATTTTCATTTTCACTCGATGCGGTTTTACTAGCTAACTTCGCACAAGTTCCTACACAAAAAGGAAAGGTTATTGACCTTTGCAGTGGAAATGGTGTGATTCCATTATTGGTAAGTAGCCGAACGAATGTGCCTATACAAGGAGTGGAAATCCAAGAACGATTATATGATATGGCCATTCGAAGTATGAATTATAATCAAGTACATAATCAGATCGAGATGATTTTAGGAGATATTAAGGACATTCGTTCGTTCTTACCTCACAGTCAGTATGATGTAGTTACATGTAACCCGCCTTATTTTGAGGTACCAGAAGGAAAGATTATTAATGAAAATGAACATCTAGCCATAGCACGACATGAGCTAAAGTGTACATTAGAGGACGTCATGATTGCAGCTAAGTATTTATTAAAGCAAGGAGGAAAAGCGACATTTGTCCACAGACCAGGACGATTGTTGGATATACTAGAATTAATGAGAACGTATCGATTAGAGCCAAAGCGAATGCAACTGGTGTATCCAAAGAAGGGGAAAGAAGCGAATACACTATTAATCGAAGGCATTCGAGATGGGAAACCAGACTTGAAAATATTGCCTCCATTATATGTGTTTGAAGAGGATGGACAATACACGAAAGAAGTACATGACATGCTCTATGGTAAGAGTGAACGCACTATAGGGAATGAAAAAAAATGAACTAAGACTTAAAGGTGGAAAATATGAAACAACAAAAAAGCTTTGTTAATGAGCATGACGGGGTTTTATACCTTGTACCAACACCAATAGGCAATCTCGAGGATATGAGCTTTCGTGCCATAAGAATATTAAAGGAATCGAGTATTATCGCAGCTGAGGATACACGCAATACGAAGAAGCTCTGCAACTATTTCGAAATTGAAACACCAATAACTAGCTATCATGAACATAATAAAGAGGCTAGTGGCAAAAAGATTATAAGTCGGTTAGAAGCTGGAGAACAAGTAGCACTAGTTAGTGATGCGGGAATGCCATCTATATCTGATCCTGGGTATGAAATCGTAAAGGAAGCTTTAGCATATGGTTATCCTGTCATACCACTTCCGGGTCCTAACGCAGCACTTACAGCTCTAATTGCTTCTGGAGTAGCACCACAGCCGTTTTATTTTTATGGATTTCTTTCACGAGGAAAAAAGGAAAGAAGACAGGAAATAGAAAAACTAAAAACCATTTCTTGTAGCATCATCTTATATGAATCACCTCACCGCTTAAAAGATACGTTATCTGATTTAGTAACAGGGTTAGACAATCGGAACATGGTTCTCTCAAGGGAGCTAACAAAGAAGTTTGAAGAGTTTGTAAGAGGAACAACAGAAGAAATTTTAGAATGGGCAAATTCTAATGAAATACGTGGTGAGTTTTGCCTTATAATAGAAGGCGCTAGTGATGTACATGTTGTTGAAGAGTCAAAATGGTGGGAGAGTTTGTCTATTCTTGAGCATGTTCAACAACTCATGGAAGAGAAAGAGCTTTCTTCAAAAGAGGCAATTAAGGAAGTGGCAAAGGAACGAAACCTTCCCAAACGAGATGTTTATCAAGCCTATCATATAGAACAATAAAAATAGGAGGATTCGCAGGGAATCCTCCTATTTCTTATAGGTATATAAATGTAAATTACTTTTGAAATGAATCTTGAATTTCTTTAATTAGCTGCTCTGCACCTTCACGGCTTAAGATCAGTTTTCCATCAGCTAATTTGATATTATCTTCTGATACTTCACCAGTAATTTGACAAGTCATGCTTGGCTTGTATTTCTTTAAGATAATTCTTTCATCATCAACATAAATTTCAAGAGCATCCTTTTCTGCAATACCAAGCGTTCTTCTTAACTCGATTGGGATTACCACACGACCTAATTCATCAACCTTACGAACAATACCTGTAGACTTCATTTGTTTTTCTCCTCTCAGTATGTATCTTTCTCTATAAAATAATTTTTTTAGCTATCATCGTCATCATTCGACAAAATTTTCGCTTCTGGTATTACTATACCAGCCATTCCATTTTCCGTCAATAATATAATTTGTAAATTATTATAAAATCTTGGATATTTAAATGTTGATTTACCAGTGGTATAACATGCATTTTAAATATTACATTTTCCAAATAACATTTTACTACGAATTCAGAAATAATTAGAAAATTGTCGAATGTCGAATGTCTGATTATATAATACGACAATTATCGACAAAAACCAACAATAAATTTGACAATTACATTAGAGAGTTTTCCCAATATCCACTAAGGTTGCAGAAACACTGGATTTTAGGTATATTTTGAAGATACAAGAGGCTATGATGGAAAATAGTAGCACATGGATTTCTAGTGTGGAATAAAGACACCTTTACCCTGATTTTCCATATTTAAACATAGAAGTGAGATCTTTTTATTAGTGAAAATCAATTTGAATAAATCTAGTCGACTAAGGAGGAAGAAAAGAATGGAAGATAATTTAAAAACCTTCTATATAACAACACCAATTTATTATCCTAGTGGGAATTTACATATTGGACACGCTTACACTACAGTAGCTGGTGATGCTATGGCAAGGTATAAGCGTCTGCGTGGATATGATGTTCATTACCTTACTGGTACTGATGAGCATGGGCAGAAAATTCAAAGGAAAGCCGAAGAACAAAATATTACTCCTCAACAATATGTGGATGAAATCGTCAGTGGTATTAAGGACTTATGGGAGAAGCTTGATATTTCTTACGATGATTTTATTCGTACAACAGAGGATCGTCACAAAGTAGTAGTAGAAAAAATCTTTAACCAGCTTGTTGAGCAAGGAGACATCTACCTTGATCAATATGAGGGAATGTACTGTACCCCTTGTGAGTCATTTTTCACAGAAAGACAGTTAGAAAATGGGAATTGTCCCGATTGTGGCAGACCTGTCGAGAAAGTAAAAGAAGAATCATACTTCTTTAAGATGAGTAAGTATGTCGACAGATTAATGCAATACTACGAAGAGAACCCAGAATTTATTCAACCTGAATCTAGAAAAAACGAAATGATTAATAACTTCTTAAAGCCAGGCTTAGAGGATCTTGCTGTTTCTCGTACAACCTTCGATTGGGGAGTTAAGGTTCCGGGTAATCCAAAGCATGTCGTGTATGTTTGGATAGATGCACTATCAAACTATATAACGGCATTAGGGTACGGCAGTGATCAAGATGCAAAGTATCTAAAATATTGGCCGGCTGATGTTCATCTTGTTGGGAAAGAGATTGTTCGCTTTCACACAATTTATTGGCCAATCATGCTAATGGCACTAGACCTACCACTTCCTAAAAAAGTGTTTGCACACGGATGGCTCCTAATGAAGGACGGAAAAATGTCCAAGTCAAAAGGAAATGTAGTTGACCCTGTAACGTTGATCGATCGTTATGGACTTGATTCATTACGTTACTATCTACTACGTGAAGTTCCATTTGGCTCAGACGGTGTTTTTACACCAGAGGGATTTGTTGAACGAATTAATTTTGACTTAGCAAATGATTTAGGGAATTTATTAAACCGCACGATTGCGATGATTAATAAGTATTTTAATGGAGTGATTCCAACATACACTGGTTCCAAGGGCGAACATGATCAAGAATTATTAAAGGTGAACCAAGAAACGGTTCAAAAATATGAAGAAGCCATGGAAAAAATGGAGTTCTCAGTTGCGTTAACAAGTCTATGGCAGCTTGTTAGTCGTACGAATAAATATATAGATGAAACACAGCCTTGGGTACTTGCGAAGGAGGAAGAAACGAAGGGAGAACTAGGTAATGTAATGGTTCACCTGGCAGAATCATTAAGAAGAGTGGCAGTTCTTCTTCAACCATTCTTAACAAAAACTCCTGGGAAGATCTTTGAACAATTAAACCTTCTAGAAGAAAAGTATCGTTCTTGGGAAAGTCTTAAGGAATTTGGGGCTATTGAAGCAGGTACAAAGATTGTTGAAAAGGGAGAGCCGATTTTCCCTCGACTAGAATTAGAGCAAGAAGTAGAGTTTATTAAAGAAAAAATGCAAGGATCTGCGCCTTCCGAGGAAGAAACAGAAGCGCCAGAAGACAATGAAGAAATTACAATCGATGATTTTATGAAAGTGGATTTGCGAGTAGCAGAGGTACTTGCAGCTGAACCAGTGAAAAAGGCAGATAAACTACTGAAAATTCAACTAGACTTAGGGACTGAGAAAAGACAGGTTGTATCAGGAATTGCGAAACACTACACACCAGAGGAGCTTGTAGGGAAGAAGGTTATTTGTGTTACAAACTTAAAACCAGTAAAACTTCGTAGTGAGCTTTCTCAAGGAATGATTCTTGCTGGAGAGCATGACGGAACACTCTCACTAGCGACAGTGGATCAAAGTCTACCAAATGGTACAAAAGTAAAGTAACTAAAAACTAAAGGATATAGGTCTGGCATATATGGTAAGAGTATTTCTTCCACAGTCAGACCTATTTCATTTTTAGTAAACCATCATTGCGTAGACACGGTACTCAATTGGAATAATAGAAACAGACTTTAAAAAGTAATTGTAATGAGAATTTAATATTACTGAGAAGCTTGTCATTAAATATTGTTATAAACTAATTAAGATGTAAAAGGAGTTTTATTTTTTATGTTATTTGATACTCACGTTCATCTGAACGCAGACCAATTCAATGAAGATGTAGAAGAAGTGATTAAAAGAGCATTAGAAGCTGGTGTCGAAAACATGGTTGTTGTTGGCTTTGACCGTCCAACAATTGAAAAAGCTATGGAGCTTGTAGAGAAGTACGAATTTATTTATGCAAGCATTGGATGGCATCCAGTAGATGCGATTGATATGACAGACGAAGATCTTAAGTGGATTGAAGAGCTTTCTTCCCATCCAAAGGTAGTGGCTATTGGAGAAATGGGCTTGGATTATCATTGGGATAAGTCCCCGAAGGATATCCAAAAAGAGGTTTTTCGCAAACAAATCCAACTTGCAAAAAAAGTTAAGCTACCAATCGTCATTCATAACCGTGAAGCAACACAAGATATTGTTGAAATTTTAAAAGAAGAACAAGCTGCAGAAGTTGGTGGCATTATGCATTGTTTTAGTGGAAGTGCTGAAATTGCAAAAGAGTGTGTAGAAATGAATTTTCTAATCTCACTAGGTGGCCCAGTCACCTTTAAAAATGCAAAAAAACCAAAAGAAGTAGCAGTAGAGATTCCACTAGAAAAACTGTTAATAGAAACAGATTGCCCATATCTTGCACCACATCCGTACCGAGGGAAAAGAAACGAACCCTCTTATGTGAAATTGGTAGCGGAGCAAATTGCTGAATTAAAAGGGCTAACAATAGAAGAGGTTGCAGAAGCTACAACCCTCAATGCTAAAAAATTATTCGGCATAAACTGATAATACATTCTGTCGAGTTCTGAGGAGGCTTGTCTGACAACTTTCTTATTC
This sequence comes from Rossellomorea marisflavi, assembly GCA_003667865.1. Taxonomy (GTDB): domain Bacteria; phylum Bacillota; class Bacilli; order Bacillales; family Bacillaceae_B; genus Rossellomorea; species Rossellomorea marisflavi_C. Next base: position 1,127,097 of record CP033051.1, read on the forward strand.
TAAAAAGTTCTACAAAACTTTTATAAAACATAGGATAACCATGTCGAGAAGTCTTCCTTTTCTTTTCCATTTTCTTTATAGATAATAAAGGGTAAGTTCCTGGATTTTACGCTTTACTAGATTACGAGAAAAAGAGGAGAGGGTTGACAGTCTGTAAAATACTCTATATAATCACTCCGAGTAAAGGAGGCATTTTTCATGAACCTTGAAAACATGAAAAGCCTATTTTCTAAGCCTATGGATAGGCGAAGGAAATGGTTAATTGCTACAGTATCGATCATTGCTTTTGTAGCGGTACTAGGTGCTATTGTTTATGAAGGAACAAAAAGTGCTGTTGAGCTAACATTAGATGGTGAAACAAAAGAAGTTAGAACACATGCCAATACAGTACAAGATATATTAGGAGATTTAGAGATTTCAATTCGCTCAGAAGATTATTTGTATCCTCCTAAGTCAACAAAGGTTACAAATAATATGAAAGTTGTTTGGGAGCCTTCTAAAAAGGTAACGGTTTCTGTTGATGGAAAAACAGAAACAATCTGGACAACAGCGACTTCTATTGAGGAGCTTTTGAAAGATGAAAAGATTTCATTAGGAGAACATGATAAAGTAAAACCATCTCTTAAAGAAGATATCTCCGGGAACATGGAAATTAACATTGTAAAAGCTTTTCCACTTAAATTAGTTGATGGTGGTAAAGAGCAAGAAGTATGGTCAACTTCGACTACGGTCGCTGACTTTTTAAAGCAACAAGAAATCAAACTCAATGAACTTGATCGAGTTGAGCCAGGTTTAGAAAAGTCAATAACAAAAGATGATGTTGTAAATATCGTTCGAGTTGAAAAAGTCACCGATGTAGTGGAAGCACCCACAGACTATGCAGTTGTTTCAAGAAAAGACTCTAGCTTAACAAAAGGTAAAGAAGAAGTCATTCAAGAAGGTCAGCAAGGTCTGGTTGAAAAAGAATATGTTGTCGTAAAAGAAAACGGCAAAGAAGTGTCACGTGAATTAGTCTCTGAAAAGACGGTTCGTGAAAGTGTAGATAAGGTTGTAAATGTAGGAACGAAAGTTTTAGTTGCTCAAGTTTCCCGTGGTGAAGCGCCAAGTGGAAATGGAAAAGAATTTTATGTAAGCTCTACTGCTTATACAGCAAATTGTAATGGGTGTTCCGGTGTGACTTCTACTGGTATTAACCTACATGCAAATCCATCTATTAAGGTGATCGCAGTTGACCCGTCTATCATACCATTAGGAACAAAGGTATATGTTGAAGGATATGGTTATGCGGTAGCTGGAGATACTGGAAGTGCCATTAAGGGTAATAAAATTGATGTTTTCTTCTCTACAAAAGCAGAAGCGTATCGCTGGGGTAGAAAACAAGTTAAAATCAAAGTTTTAAATTAATGATTTATCATGAAGCAGGGGAATCGTCGAGACCAGTGAAAAAGTCAGTTATCATTTATAACCTTCGGTTTTAAGTTTGTTCTGCTTGACTTAAATAATTTTAAACACAAAAAAGCCCTCCTAATGTTATAATTTTGTATCGACCAAGAAACAAAATTTTACTAGGGGGGCTTTATTATGCTTCGAATTGAGCCAAAGCAATCAAGTTTTCATTCAATATTATATGATAAAATTCCAGAAAATCATACCCTTAAGAAGATTTCTTTAGTAGTAGATTTTAGTTTTATTAATATTTTACTAGCGGACAGTTATTGCGCAGGATTTGGTCGTCCTGCAAAAGAACCAGAATTAATGTGTAAACTTCTCTTATTACAACAACTCTGTAACCTTTCAGATGAGAAGCTTATTATGGATGCAAATTTAAACCTTGCCCACTTATATTTCCTTGGGGTAAATCCTGAAACGGTCCTACCTGATAAAAGTCTATTATCCAAATTTAGAACGCAACGCCTTGGAGAAACCACGCTCGATGAGATCATTACTGAGGTCGTAAGACAATGTATAGAACAAGGTATTATTGAGAGTAAGAGTGTTAGTATTGACTCTACTCATATAGAAGCGAATACAAAAAAGAAAACCCCTGAAAGAATCATGAAGCACTTAGCTAAAAGAATTATCAAGACTTACGAAGAAGAATCCGGTAATCCCTTAGAAAATCTACCAGCAATTCCAGAGTACCAGGAAATAGAGGATCACAAAGAAGCAAAAACTGTGATGAAAACCTATTTAGAAACTGTCATTGACGAAGTCAATAAGCGTACATCTGTTAAAGAGTCTCAGACTCATAAGGTCATTCAAAAGTCTCGTGAGATACTAAAAGACCCAAAGTTTTTGAACCAAAAAAGTATTCGTTCCCTTATCGATGAAGACGCAAGGGTTGGCAGGAAGAGTAAAACGCAAGACTTCTATGGCTATAAAACGGAGTTTGTGATGACAACGGATGAACGAATTATTACTTCAGTAAGGACTTCAGATGGTGCTTATGTGGATGGCAGTTATGCAAAGGAAATGTTGGCGGAAACGCAAAAAGCAGGTGTGATACTCGAAGAAGTCTACGGGGACAAAGCCTATTTTAGAAAGTCGATTCTTGAAGATATTAATGCCGTAAAAGCGAAAGCTTTTATACCTGTTAGTGCCACAGTCTACAGAATAGATGAAAGTGAATTTACATACAACAAAGATTCCGATGAATGGCAGTGTAGTCAAGGGAATATCACTGTAAACAAGAAGTATCATAGTTCTAAAAGAAAAGATGGTACCAGAAGGGAAGGTTATAAATATTATTTTGAACTCAATCAATGTAAAGCGTGCCCTCTTCATGATGAGTGTGCTAAGACGAGTGCACGAAGAATACTATCTGTGGGACTAAATTCAACTGAATTTTACGAGATCTCTCAATACCAAAAAACAGATGAGTTCAAAGAAAAGTATAAAAAGAGAGCCTCCATAGAAGGAAAAAACGCGGAGCTCAAAAGATTCCACGGCCTATCTCGAGCAAAGGGGTATGGTCTTTTAAGTGTGTCCATACAATCAAAATTGGCTGCATTAGCAGTAAATTTAAAGAGGATAGCAGCAATAGCAGCTTCCTCTTTAACTGTATTTTTAGATGAATATCTAATGACCCACTTTAATTTTCAACTATTTACCATTTAGGGGAACAGAGAAAGAAAAAAACGTTAGTTTTTCACTGGTCTCGAATCGTCTCCTGCTTTTTATTTATGTTCACCAGCTTCTATAGTAGCCTAAGGATAGTGTATTCATGATTTATCAATTTGTGTAAGAAAACGTTATAATAGCTGTTAGTAGTCTATGTGAACCAAATAAAAATGGTGTACATTATATTAGACGAAAAGATTACAAAAATGTTTCAACTTTTTGGAGGAAAAATGAAAATAAAAGAAATTATTGTAGTTGAGGGCAAGGATGACACGGTTGCCATTCGTAGAGCCGTCCAAGCAGATACAATAGAAACAAATGGATCAGCTGTCTCTAAAGAAACGCTTATGCAAATAAAGCACGCACAAGAGAAGCGCGGTGTTATTATTTTTACAGATCCTGATTACCCAGGCAATCGAATCCGTAAAATCGTGGAAGAGTTTGTCCCCGGCTGTAAACATGCCTTTATTCATAAAAAAGATGCCCTACCTAAAAATGGGCGAGGAATCGGTGTAGAGCATGCAACGAATGAAGCGATTATTGAAGCATTAAAAGAAGCTCACGCCATGTCAGAAGCGTTTGAGGAGCAAGTTAGCAAGGAAGAGCTAGTTGCTTTTGGCCTTATCGGAGGTCCAAAAGCAAAAGAGCGTAGAGAAAAACTTGGGGAGAAGCTGCGTATTGGTTACACTAATGGTAAACAACTACATAAAAGACTAATGATGTTTGAAATAACAAAGGAAGATTTTCAGATAGCAATCAGTGAAGTATTACAGGAGGAAAAGAATGAGTAAAGATATTGCTACACCGTTACGCACAAAAGAAATATTAAAGAAATACGGATTTTCTTTTAAAAAGAGCCTAGGGCAAAATTTTCTAATTGATCCAAATATTTTACGAAATATAACAGAACATGCAGGATTAACAAAGGATACAGCGGCTATTGAGATCGGTCCTGGTATTGGGGCGCTGACTGAACACTTAGCGAGAACATCTGGAAAGGTACTAGCTTTTGAAATTGATCAAAGGCTTGTACCTATTCTTCAAGATACGCTGTCTCCATATAATAATGTCACAATTGTTAATGAAGACATTTTAAAGGCAGATGTTGAAGAAAAGATTAAGGAGGAACTATCTGACTATCAGGACATTATGGTTGTTGCAAATCTTCCTTATTATGTGACGACGCCGATCATTCTAAAGCTCTTGATGGAAAAACTTCCGATAAAAGGAATTTGTGTCATGCTTCAAAAAGAAGTTGGCGAAAGAATCTCAGCCAAACCAGGTACAAAGGAATATGGTTCTCTTTCTATTGCTATCCAATATTACACAGAGGCTGAAATGGTAATGACCGTTCCCAAAACAGTATTTATGCCACAGCCGAATGTAGACTCTGCTGTTATAAGGCTTTTAAAAAGAGATAAACCTATTGTAGAGGTGATAGATGAAGATTTCTTCTTCACGGTCACAAGAGGCTCTTTTGCGCAGCGCAGAAAGACGATTATGAATAATCTTACGAGCCAGCTACCAAACGGTAAAGAGCGTAAGGAAACGATTGTTAAAGCATTAGAAGAGACAGGAATAGATGCTACTAGACGAGGAGAAACATTATCCATAGAAGAATTTGCACGCCTAAGTGATGCCTTATATCCTGAATTTAACAGATAGACGCAATAAGACTTAACGTGAATAGATTTTTTATATAGACTTCTAAAGTTCAAATTGTGCTCATATACTAAAGATGTGAGCAAAAGAATAAGTGAAACCCCTAGCATAAGGGGTTTTTTTATGCCCTGGAAGGTAATGGTGTATAAGTGAACACCTTGGATTAGCACCCATAGGCAAAGAAGTGCATAGAGTAATCTAGAGACACTACTTTAAAGGATGTTTTGTCCAATGGAGTTGACTAATATGAATATTGAATTGGATGCTGTTGTAGGGCGCATATCCTATCGATGCGATATTCTTTTTCGAGTTATAGATATTCGAGAAGAAAGTGGGCGTAAAACAGCAATATTATATGGAGAGGATTATCGCTTAATAGCTGATGCTCCATTTGAAGATTTACAAAAGATTGATCCAAAACAAAAAGATCAAATTTCTGAAGAATTTCGCTCGCTTGAAGAACAATCGTTAGAGCTGTTTCGACAAGACATTGAGTTGATTAAGAATAAACAAGAATACATGTCAACGAATGCATACCGAGATGACTATAACTACTTTCAAATTCCTGGAAGGGTTCTTCATCTTGATGGAGACCCCAATTATCTACAAAAGTGTCTAGACCTTTATGAAAAAATTGGAGTACCCGTTAAAGGTGTTCATTGTAAGGAAGTAGATATGCCGAATAAAATTGGGGAGCTCATTGATCAGTATCGCCCGAATATTATTGTTATTACTGGTCATGATGCGTATTCACGAACAAAAGGGAAAAAACAAGATATTAATGCGTACAGACATTCTAAGTATTTTGTCCAAACAGTAAACGAGGCAAGGAAAAAGGTTCCGCACCTTGATCAACTAGTCATTTTCGCCGGAGCGTGTCAGTCTCATTTTGAATCATTAATTCATGCAGGTGCTAACTTTGCTAGTTCACCTTTACGTGTAAATATACATGCTCTGGACCCTGTATATATTGTAGCAAAGCTTAGTTTCACTCCATTTACAGACTCTGTGAATGTGTGGAATGTGATTCGAAACACTTTGACAGGTGACAAGGGGTTAGGTGGAATTGAAACAAGAGGTGTACTAAGAACAGGGATGCCTTATAGAATAAATGATGACGACGAATAAGAAAAAAGCCGTTATAGATTGTGATAACGGCTTTTCCTTTTTTGAAAGTTTTTCCTCTGGAAAATAGTGAATCAACAGCTTTAACTCTCACAAATACCTGCCATTATGAACGATTTTAATTTATTTACATAATTTTGAAAGTCGAGGGAAAAGTACTAATGTAGAAAAAAGATGCAATTTGTAGAAGAAAAACCATTGACATAAGTCGAAAAAACTTGATAAAATAATAAATTTATTTGACGAAAATCAATGTGTGTGGTATACTCTGTATAGTGAGGTGGAAGCGAAATGCCAAAAACATTAGCCGACATTAAAAAATCCCTTGATTCTAACTTGGGTAAACGTTTAATGCTTAAAGCCAACGGTGGACGTAGAAAAACGATTGAACGTTCAGGAGTTCTAGCTGAAACGTATCCTTCAGTGTTTGTTGTCCAGTTGGATCAGGAAGAGAACGCATTCGAAAGAGTTTCATACAGCTATGCAGATGTTCTTACTGAAACGGTTCAGTTAACATTTGATGACGAAGCAACTGGAAGCTTATCTTTTAGCCAGCAGTAGACACTCGTTTACTGCTTTTTATTTTGCCTTTTTTTCGGGATTCCTAACCATAGAAGAAATTCTTAATGGCATATACATCTATATATCATGAATTAATTTGAACTAAACTTAGTTTATACTTGAGTAACTCCTAAGGCACCATTATAAAGCTTTAAGCTGCTATTAATAAAAATATACTAATGTTATTATATCTCCTCTTAAAGAGCTTATATTACCTCTTAGATGATACATAATTCGTGCAGAAACCTTTTTGAGCACTAAGTTGCTTGAAGCGGAAGGTGCTTGACTCCAGCGGGACATAAAGGGAATAGTGAGTCCCCGCAGCGAAGCGAGGAGGCTCACTCCCGCACCGCGGAAAGCAAGCACCTGCAGCGGAAAGCAACGGGCTTTATATATTCTCATACCTGATAATCAGGGTATTATGTAAAAATAGATGGTAAAAGCCACCTAGTAAGTTCCAAAGAAAATACCATATAGTAAGACTGTGTGGTACTTTCAAGGAGGTATGATGATGAGTAGAAGAAAAGGATTCATGTCTGACCGTTTGAAAGAAGAAATCGCCAAAGAACTCGGATTCTATGATGTAGTCCAGTCAGAAGGCTGGGGCGGCATAAAATCAAGAGATGCTGGTAATATGGTCAAAAAGGCCATTGAAATGGCACAACAAGAGCTATCTCGAAAACAGTAGACAAAAAACCTTATATACATTCGACATCAGCATCATATAGTGCGTTGTATCACATTAAAAAAGGGATTAACCACTGGTTAATCCCTTTATTATTGAACGGAAAATAAAACAATTCTCCAACCAATCACGAATTTTCCCTAATTTTCCCTATAAAATTTAATTCTTACTTTTCAATATTCAACTTTACGTTCTAGAATGTGTTAATATAAGGAATAATGAGTATTAGTTAGAAGGTGATCGTTTGAGATTATTAGAGAAGGCTCCAGCAAAAATTAACCTATCGCTGGATGTTCTTTATAAAAGGCCAGATGGATATCATGAGGTCGAAATGATAATGACTACAATTGACTTGGCTGATCGAATAGAGCTCGTGCAGCTACAAGAAGATACCATTCAAATTGTTTCTCAAAATCGTTTTGTCCCTAGTGACCAACGAAACCTTGCGTACCAGGCTGCCCACTTACTGAAAGAAAGGTTTCAAATTAAGAAAGGTGTCTCTATCTCCATTGATAAAATTATTCCGGTTGCAGCGGGTCTTGCTGGAGGCAGTAGTGACGCTGCAGCTACCTTAAAGGGACTTAATAAGCTTTGGGGGTTAAACCTTTCATTAGATGAACTAGCAACATTAGGAGCTGAAATTGGCTCTGATGTATCCTTTTGTGTCTATGGGGGAACAGCTTTGGCTAAAGGAAGAGGCGAAAAGATTCAAGCCTTACCAGCACCGCCGAATTGTTGGGTCATTTTGGCCAAGCCTACCATTGGTGTATCAACCGCAGATGTTTATAGAAACTTAAGGTTAGAAGGAATTGAACATCCAAACACGAATCGGATGATTGCTGCTATTCAGAATGGTGATTATCACGGAATTTGCAGTAACCTTGGGAATGTCCTTGAAACTGTAACGCTAAACATGCATCCGGAGGTATTACAAATCAAAGAACAGATGGAGCGATTTGGTGCTGATGCCGTGTTAATGAGTGGTAGTGGACCAACAGTATATGGACTAGTTCAACATGAATCTCGTTTACACCGAGTTTATAACGGTTTACGAGGGTTTTGTGATCAAGTTTTCGCAGTCCGCATGCTGGGGGAATAACCTTCTTGTTAAATCCGTATATTAGTGGTATATTTACTATAAAATATTCGGATTTAGGAGGGGTTTTTGTTGAAGTTTAAGCGTAGTGAACGTTTAATCGATATGACCCATTATCTATTAGAACGCCCTCATCAGCTTGTTCCATTAACATTCTTTGCAGAACGGTATCAATCAGCTAAGTCTTCTATTAGTGAAGACCTTGTAATCATTAAGGAGACCTTTGAGCAAAGAGGAGTAGGTACCATTCAAACTGTACCTGGTGCAGCGGGTGGAGTTAAATATATGTCAAAAGTTAGTCGATCTAATGCTAAACAAATGATAAGTGAAATATGCTCCTATTTAGAAAGTGATGACAGACTGCTTCCCGGTGGCTATTTGTTTATGACTGATTTGCTTGGAAACCCTCAAGTAATTAGAAAAGTTGGGAAGCTGTTATCTTCAGCATTTGCTGAAAAAGAGATTGATGTTGTCATGACTGTTGCAACAAAGGGGATTCCAATTGCTAATGCTATTGCAAACTACCTAAATGTTCCTGTTGTTATTGTTCGTAGAGATAATAAGGTTACGGAAGGATCGACAGTTAGTATTAATTACGTTTCAGGTTCTTCAAAGCGTATTCAAACAATGGTTCTTTCAAAGCGAAGCTTAAAAGAAGGATCAAAAGTTTTAGTCGTGGATGATTTTATGAAGGCCGGAGGAACGGTTAACGGGATGAAAAGCCTGTTAAAAGAATTCAATGCTATTCTTTCTGGAATTGGTGTTTTAATCGAATCAGAAAATGCTAATGAAAGACTAGTCGATGACTATGTCTCCTTAATTAAACTATCTGAGGTAAATGAGCGCGATCAACAAATTAAAGTTACCGAAGGAAATTATTTCCAATCCAACATACCATTTCTTGATGAACCAATTGAGGAGGACTTGTAATGAAAAGTATTCATACGAATCAAGCACCTGCAGCAATAGGACCTTATTCTCAAGGGATTATTGTAAACAATATGCTTTATAGTTCCGGACAAATCCCATTAACAGCAGAAGGTCAAATGATTGATGGAGATGTTACAGCACAAACTCATCAAGTATTTCGTAATCTTGAAGCTGTACTAAAAGAAGCTGGAGCAGCTTTTAACACGGTAGTTAAAGCAACAGTTTTTATTAAAAATATGGATGATTTTTCAGCTATAAATGAAGTATATGGACAGTATTTTAGTGATCATAAGCCTGCTAGATCATGCGTTGAAGTAGCTCGCTTGCCTAAAGATGCATTAGTGGAGATTGAAGTAGTTGCACTAGTAAAATAAAAAAGTAATACCAAAATGCTTATTCTTTAGAGATAGAAGTAGGATCTTCCTTCTTTCATCAAACAAAGAATAGGCTTTTTTTGTGACAAAAGAAATGAATCAGTCTTACAATAAAAAAATAATTCTTGCAACTTTTTAGCGAATTAAAGTATTAGGATACAGAAGAATTTATCTTTCGACAAGAAGAATCTATAAATTTTTCAAAAAATTTTCAATTAAAGAAGGATTATTCTATTTTTCGTTGAATACATAGAGTATATTTCATCTTGGAAAAAAGGTGGTGAAAAGAATGGAAGTAACAGACGTAAGATTACGCCGTGTAAATACGGACGGAAGAATGAGAGCAATTGCATCCATAACGCTAGATAATGAATTTGTTGTTCACGATATCCGTGTAATTGATGGTAATAATGGCTTGTTTGTCGCTATGCCAAGCAAAAGAACTCCTGATGGTGAGTTCCGCGATATCGCTCATCCAATTAATTCAGGTACACGTGGTAAAATTCAGGATGCCGTTCTTGTTGAATACCACCGTTTAGGCGAGCTAGAAGAAGTTGAACTTGAAGAAGCAGGAGCTTCCTAATCAAATAAGACTGCAACACAGAGCCTACTCCTTAGTAAGGCTCTTTTTTCTATTTCCCTATTTTTTCCATTTGAAACATTTCTTTCCCTCTCAAACGTTTCACTTCATTGACAATTCTATGTACTTTTATCAGGAACCTTGAAATCAGGCGGTATTTAGGATATATTCGTAATGATAAAATCCATATTGGAGGACCGTATATGACAAATAGATATGCCGTGATTTTGGCTGCAGGTCAGGGGACAAGAATGAAATCAAAGCTTTATAAAGTACTACACCCTGTTTGTGGCAAACCAATGGTAGAGCATGTGGTCGACCAAATTTCAATATTGAATATAAATCAAATTGTTACAATTGTCGGACATGGTTCAGAATTAGTAAAATCTCATTTAGATGGGAAAAGTGCGTTTGCTTTACAAGAAGAGCAACTTGGTACAGCACACGCTGTCATACAGGCAGAATCCGTTTTAGGTCAACTTCTAGGAACTACATTAGTTGTGTGTGGCGATACACCGCTAATAAAAGCAGAAACGATGGAAGCGCTTTTACAACACCATGAAAAAAGTGAGGCAAAAGCAACGATTCTAACTGCTCATTCAGAGGATCCAACAGGATATGGTCGTGTTATTCGTAACCAAGATGGATTAGTAGAACGTATTGTTGAACACAAGGATGCTTCTGAAGAGGAGCGTAACGTCCAAGAAATCAACACAGGAACCTATTGCTTTGATAACAAAGCATTATTTGAAGCATTACATAGAGTATCAAATGATAATGCTCAAGGAGAGTATTACCTTCCAGATGTCATTGAGATTCTTCAAAAAGACGGAGAAGTTGTTAGTGCTTATCAAACTTCTGATTTTGAAGAGACTCTAGGAGTTAACGATCGTGTTGCTCTTGCAAAAGCAGAACAAACGATGAAGAGAAGAATTAATGAGCTTCATATGCGCAACGGAGTATCCTTAATAGATCCAAATAATACGTATATTGGATCAGATGTGAAGATCGGTAGAGATACAATTATTTATCCAGGCAGTGTGATTTCTGGGGATACAGAAATTGGTGAGGACGTAACGATCGGTCCAAACAGTGAAATTCATAATTGTAAAGTCGGCAATACCACTACAATTAAGCAATCTGTTGCACACGACAGCTCAATTGGTGAAAACGTACAAATTGGTCCTTTTGCTCATATCCGTCCACAATCAGAGATTCATGATGAAGTGAAGATTGGTAATTTTGTAGAAATAAAGAAATCAACGTTCGGAAAAGGAAGCAAAGCTTCACATCTAAGCTATATCGGCGATGCCGAAGTTGGCAGCAATGTAAATTTAGGTTGTGGGTCAATTACGGTTAATTATGATGGTAAAAAGAAATATCTTACAAAAATTGAAGATGATGTATTCGTTGGTTGTAATTCAAATCTAGTCGCACCAGTTTCTATTGGAAAGGGCGCTTATATTGCAGCTGGATCTACGATTACAGAGGATGTTCCAGGGGAAGCTTTATCAATTGCACGTGCTAGACAAGTAAATAAAGAAAACTATGTAGCAAAGCTAAACGAAAAGAAATAATTGGAGGTTCACCATGCCGTATACTAACCCGAAACTTAAAATATTCTCTCTAAGTTCTAATATTGAATTAGCAAAAGAAATTGCAGCTGAAGTTGGTGTTGAGTTAGGAAAGAGCTCCGTAAAACGCTTTAGTGATGGAGAAATTACAATTAATATTGAAGAAAGCATCCGTGGTTGTGATGTTTTCGTTATCCAGTCAACTTGCTCACCGGTTAATGAAAACTTAATGGAGCTTCTGATAATGGTTGATGCCCTTAAGAGAGCATCAGCAAAAACGATTAGTATTGTAATGCCTTACTATGGCTATGCACGTCAAGATCGTAAAGCGCGTGCTCGTGAACCAATTACAGCAAAACTAGTAGCAAACCTTCTTGAAACGGCTGGTGCAACGCGTGTTATTACTTTAGATTTACACGCACCACAAATACAAGGTTTCTTTGATATCCTAATTGACCATTTAATGGGTGTTCCAATTCTTGCAGACTATTTCCAAGAAAAGAACTTTAACAATGAAGATATTGTAATCGTTTCACCAGATCATGGTGGTGTTACGAGAGCACGAAAGCTTGCAGAACGTCTAAAAGCACCAATTGCCATCATTGACAAACGTCGTCCAAAGCCAAATGTTGCTGAAGTGATGAACATTGTCGGAAATATTGATGGAAAAATTGCCATCTTAATTGATGATATTATCGATACAGCTGGAACGATCACATTAGCTGCAAATGCACTAGTAGAAAACGGTGCAAAAGAAGTATACGCTTGCTGTACACACCCAGTATTATCGGGACCAGCAATTGAAAGAATTGAAAACTCTAAAATTAAAGAACTTGTTGTCACAAACTCCATTCCGCTACCAGAAGAAAAGAAAATAGGCAAAATCCACCAACTAACAGTAGCAACATTGATCGGAGAAGCAATCGTCCGTGTATTCGAACAACAATCAGTAAGCACACTATTTGATTAATAGATAAAGCCAACCAATTCAGGTTGGCTTTTTTCTATTCTAATAAATGATGGGTTTAATTCAGCTTTCTAAGTAGGTGTTCAGCCGGTCGAATATATTATGTGTAAGGATACTATATGTTTCACAACACAATGACAATAGATATATTGAAGCCTGAGTCAATAGCACAGAGTTGCTTGGAGCGGAGGGATGCTTGACTCCTACGGGAAATGCGGGTAAGTTGAGACCCGGGTTCCGTACCCACTGGAACGGAACCTTCCATAGGAGGCTCAACTCCCGCCTCGTGGAAAGCAAGCATCCTGTAGCGGAAAGCAACGGACTCTTCAAAAGAGTACCAAGTAACGAATTTCAAATAGCATGTTTATTCCACCTCCTTTTAGGGTATTTTTTAGATAGGGACAAATTGATATATTTAGGAAGGTGTTATAACTATGGCAACCGTTTTAAAAGCAGAAAAACGCAACGATTTTAAAGGATCAACACTAACACAAATAAGAACCTCAGGTGAAATCCCAGCAGTAGTATACGGCTACCAAGTGGAATCAACACCAATAAAAGTTAACTCCATAGAATTCATCAAAACCATTCGAGAAACAGGCAGAAATGGAATCATTTCTCTAGACTTCGAAGGATCAAAACAAAATGTCGTACTTAGTGACTTTCAAAAGGATCACCTGAAAGACGAAGTCACACATATCGACTTCTTAGCAGTAAACATGAACTCAGAAATCGATGCTGACGTTCGTATCGAATTAAATGGTGAAGCAGCGGGTGTTAAAGACGGAGGAGTCTTACAACAGCCATTGCATCAAGTATCTGTAACAGCAAAACCAAACGACATCCCTGAATCCATTCAGGTAGATATTGCAAACCTTCAAGTTGGGGAAGTTGTTACAATCGGAGACATACGTAGTCAATACAATGTACAAATTAACGAAGAAGACGAAAGAACAATCGCATCCATCCTAGCACCAAGACAAGAAGAAGAAATCAGCTCAGGCGAAGAACAAGAACCTGGACAACCTGACAACGAAGAAGGAAGAGAAACAGAAGCAAGTGAAGAAAGCGACACAAAAGAATAACATGGACAAGACGTAACCAAACTGGTTGCGTCTATTTTTTAGTCAGCAATTGAATATGTAATCCTAGCTCATATATTCGTACTTTGAATATAATAATAATCGTGTGTTGAGATATTAGACCTATAGGTGTATCAGCAAAATAACCTTTGATAAACAAACACCATGTGTAGAAATAAAAACAAGAATCAAAAGTTTAATAACAATAAATGTAACACTACAGAGTTGCTTGGAGCGGAAGGTGCTTGACTCCCGCCCCGCGGAAAGCAAGCACTTGGAACGCAAAGCAACGGTCTATTTTAAAAAACATAGGATTTTCAGTGCTTTTTACATCAATCCATAAAGAATCTTTGCAGGTTCCACAAATTCCGTATATGCTAGAGATAGTGAAGTAGAAAAAACGAGGTGTAACAACAAATGAAACTGCTAGTAGGCCTAGGAAATCCAGGATCCCAATTCGACCACACAAGACATAACATCGGTTTCGACATCATTGATGCACTCGCAGACCATCTGGGCATAACCCTAAACCAATCCAAATTTAAAGGAATATACGGGACTGCCCATTACAACGGCGAAAAAGTCATTCTCCTAAAACCGCTTACATATATGAACCTCTCAGGAGAATGTATCGGTCCATTAATGGATTACTTCAATATCACAGAAGAAGAACTTGTGGTGATCTATGACGATCTGGACTTACCTGTCGGCAAAATTCGACTGCGCCAAAAAGGAAGTGCTGGAGGTCACAATGGAATAAAATCAACCATTGCCCATCTAGGTACTTCAAATTTCAACAGAATTCGAGTAGGGATTGACCGTCCGAAAAATGGTATGTCCGTTTCGAACTATGTACTAGGAAGATTTACAGAAGAAGAAACAGCAGAGCTTAAAGAAGTCATAGCGACATCTGTAAAAGCATGTGAGGCATGGTTAGAGAAGCCATTTCTTGAAGTGATGAATGACTTTAACTCGAAAAAATAAATATTGCCGTAATGGTTCACATACAAATAAAGAAATGGTTGATTCCATACGTAATTGAATAGTATTCCTTCGATATGTACATACTAGTAGTACGAATCTGTCATAATGGAGGAGAGTATACGTATGTCCATTAATTATCGTTGCAGACATTGCGGAACAGATATGGGTTCTTTATCTCAAGTATCCATTCACTCTGATAAGCTTGGTATTCATAAATTAACAGAAGAAGAGCGATTAAACATGGTAAACTATGAACAAAATGGAGATATATCCATAAAAACAATATGTGAAGATTGTCAGGAATCACTTGAACGTAATCCTGATTATCATGGGCTAGATTATATAATACATTAAGTAGCTTTGGTTCCAAGCCAAAGCGTTTTTCTGTTTTGTGTAGAGAGAAATGGGGAGGAGCTTACGATTGGAAAAAATATTGCAGTATTTACATCAGAGTGAAGATATCCAGACACTAACTGCTGGAATACAAGAGAAATTATCTGAACAGTTAGTGGCTGGTTTATCTGGATCTTCGAGAAGTGCCTATATTGCTTGTATTTATAAGAAGCATCGTCACCCAACTGTTGTTGTGACACATAACTTATTTCAAGCGCAAAAGTTATATGAGGATCTTATACAATTTGTTTCAGATGATGAAGTGTTCTTATACCCTGCAAATGAACTCATTGCAGCTGAGATGAGTATTGCAAGCCCTGAATTACGTGCACAACGAATTGAAGTACTCAACCAACTTGCAAGGGAGCAGCAAGGAATCTACATCGTTCCTGTTGCAGGACTTAAAAAAGTTGTTCCTCCTAAGGAATTGTGGAATCAGAACCAATTCAAATTTACAGTGGGTCATGAAATTGATCTTGACGAGGTATTAAATCAATTTGTACAAATGGGTTATACTCGAGCTTCAATGGTGAATACACCAGGGGAGTTTAGTTTACGTGGAGGTATTTTAGATATATATCCACTAACACAAAGTGATCCAATAAGGATTGAATTATTTGATACAGATGTGGAGTCCATACGTTCGTTCTCAATCGAGGATCAGCGGTCTATTAAACAACTTGATTTTATTGAGGTAGGACCTGCATCAGAAATTTTATTGAAATATGAACATATGGAACGATTAATTCATAAGATTGAAGAAGGACTTTCAACAAGTCTCAAGAAGATTAAAGATCAATCAGTAAAAGAAAAACTAACTCAATATATTGGATATGAAATTGATCAATTACAAAATGGCCAAGTTCCTGAACAAGTATTTAAATATAGTTCACTTGCCTATGAACATGCTAGTAGTTTACTAGATTACCTTCCAAAGGAAAGCTATATATTCTTTGATGAATTGAGTCGGGTACAAGAAATGAGTGAAACCCTAGAGAAGGAAGAAGCAGAATGGTACACCTCACTTCTTCAAGAAGGAAAAATGATTCATGATGTTAGTGTTTCACATCCATTTGGCAAGCTTATTACAAGTACAAAACTGCCAAAGGTGTATTTCTCGATATTCTTAAGGCATGTGCCGAATACGAGTCCGCAAAACATTGTCAATGTGACGTGTAAGCCGATGCAGAACTTTCACGGTCAGATGAACGTGTTAAAGTCAGAATTGGAGCGATGGAAAAAAGGAAAATATACGGTTGTATTGTTAGGACCAAGTGAAGAGCGAATCAAAAAACTTCAAAACATTTTGGATGACTATGAAATAGATATCTTGTATATAAAAGAAGATCAGGAGCTTCTACCAGAAAGAGTTCAAATGATTAATGGAAGCTTATCAACAGGATTTGAGCTCCCGATGTTTAAGCTTGCGGTTATAACAGAAGAAGAGCTGTTTAATAAAAAAACTCAGAAGAAAGTAAAAAGACAAAAGCTTTCCAATGCAGAGAGAATTAAAAGCTATTCTGAGTTAAAGGTCGGAGACTATGTCGTTCATGTTAGTCATGGTATTGGAAAGTATTTGGGGATTGAAACTCTAGATATTAATGGAGTTCATAAAGATTATCTACATATACGCTATCAGGGAAGTGATAAGCTTTATGTACCGGTGGAGCAAATTGAGCTTGTTCAAAAGTATGTGGCTTCAGAAGGAAAAGAGCCAAAGCTTTATAAGCTTGGCGGCACCGAATGGAAAAAGGTTAAATCTAAGGTTCAATCCTCTGTACAAGACATAGCAGATGACTTAATCAAGCTTTATGCAGAGCGTGAGGCTGCAAAGGGGTATGCATTTTCACCAGATGGAGAGATGCAACGGGACTTTGAGTCTTCATTCCCTTATCAGGAAACAGAGGATCAGCTTCGTTCCATACAAGAAATTAAACATGATATGGAAAGAGAAAGACCGATGGACCGACTCCTATGTGGTGATGTTGGATATGGGAAAACAGAGGTGGCGATACGAGCAGCCTTTAAGGCGGTTAGTGATGGCAAGCAGGTGGCCCTTTTAGTTCCAACAACCATATTAGCGCAGCAGCACTTTGAAACCATGAAGGAGCGCTTTCAGGACTTTCCTATCGAGGTTGGTTTACTAAGTCGTTTCCGAACAAAGAAACAGCAAGCGGATACAAAGAAAGCCATAAAGAATGGATCTGTAGATGTTGTTGTTGGTACGCATAGACTCCTATCAAAGGATATAGAATATCGTGATTTGGGTCTACTCATTATTGATGAAGAACAGCGGTTTGGCGTCACACATAAAGAAAAAATTAAACAATTAAAAACAAATATAGATGTATTAACTTTAACGGCAACACCTATACCAAGAACACTTCATATGTCAATGCTTGGGGTTCGAGACCTTTCTGTCATTGAAACACCGCCAGAAAACCGTTTCCCTGTTCAAACCTATGTTATGGAGTACAACGGGGCGTTAATAAAAGAGGCAGTAGAGCGTGAACTAGCTCGAGATGGGCAGGTTTATTTCTTATACAATCGAGTTGAGGATATTGAAAGAAAAGCCGAGGAAATCTCAATGCTTGTTCCAGAAGCAAGAGTTGCCTATGCTCATGGACAAATGAGTGAAAATGAATTAGAAGCCGTCATCTTAGGATTCCTTGATGGTGAGTTTGATGTTCTTGTAACGACAACGATTATAGAAACAGGTGTAGATATTCCGAATGTAAATACGCTCATTGTTTTTGATGCCGACCGTATGGGCCTATCTCAGCTGTATCAGCTTAGAGGGCGTGTAGGACGCTCCAATCGTGTTGCCTATGCTTATTTCACATACCGCAAGGATAAGGTGCTTACAGAGGTTGCAGAGAAGCGATTACAAGCAATAAAAGAGTTTACTGAATTAGGATCTGGTTTTAAAATCGCCATGCGAGATTTATCGATTCGTGGTGCTGGTAACCTTCTTGGTGCCCAACAGCATGGGTTTATTGATTCTGTTGGATTTGACCTATACTCCCAAATGCTAAAAGACGCAATAGAAGAGCGGAAAGGTGATCTACCAAAGAAACAAGAAATCTCATTTGAAGTGGATATTGAAATTGATGCTTATATTCCAGAGCAATATATTAAAGACGGAAACCAGAAAATTGAAATGTATAAAAAATTCCGATCGCTTGACTCTCTTGAAGAAGTAGAAGAATTAAAAGAAGAGTTACTTGATCGCTTTGGAGAGTATCCAGAGGAAATCGAGTACCTATTCTTAATATCCGAAATGAAGATTTATTCTCGCAATACAGATTTAGTCGCAATAAAACAAGATAAGAAAAAAGTTAACATTGTGATGTCAGAAGAAGGTACTAAGAGAATCGATGGCTCAAAGGTCTTTGATTTGTGTAATAAGCACGGCCGGGCAGTTGGCCTTGGGATGGAAGGTCAGAAGCTTTTAATTACAATTAATACAGCACGAATGAAGACATCTGAGTGGTTTTTAATTGCCTTTGATATTATTAAAAACTTAGATAAAGCTATTAAAGTCGAACAAGTACAATAAGTTGCTATGGAAGAATATGTTTGTCTTTCCTTTTATCGGGTATATGTATCAATAGAAGCGCTATGTTATGTATTTGCATGCAATCATAATATACTATTCCAAGCTTTCTCAGAATTAGTTGAATAACGGGAACACTGTTGCAGGAAAATAAGGACTGTTCAAGGTAAAAACGGAAATATGAGAAAAAATAGTTGATTATGAATAGAACTTCTAACTTGAAGGATACTAAAATCAACACTGGTAATGTATTCAATAAGAAGAATTCATTACTTGAAATCATCTGATGAAAGTGAGGCAACTATAGATGAAAGCAACTGGTATTGTTCGTCGTATTGATGATTTAGGACGTGTCGTAATCCCGAAAGAAATTCGCAGAACCTTAAGAATCCGCGAAGGGGATCCATTAGAAATTTTTGTTGACCGTGATGGTGAGGTCATTTTAAAGAAATACTCTCCAATTAGTGAGCTTAGCGATTTTGCTAAAGAATATGCGGAAGCCTTATACGACAGTCTTGGAAGCCCTGTATTAGTATGTGATCGTGATGCAGTTATTGCGATTGCAGGTAGCTCAAAGAAAGATTATCTGAATAAAAATATTAGTGAAATGGTAGAACGTGTTATGGAGGACAGAACATCTCTTCTTCATACACAAGAAGGAAGTGCTCAGCTTGTTGAGGACAATGATGAAGAACTATCATCCTACACTGTAGCGCCGATTGTGGCAAATGGTGATCCTATAGGAGCTGTTGTCATCTATTCTAAGGATAGAAAAGTAGGAGAAGTAGAACAAAAAGCAGTAGAGACTGCAGCTGGCTTCTTAGCTAGACAAATGGAACAATAGACAATTTGAAATAGATTTTACGCTAACCTAGACTGGTTTTACAGGGTACGTCCTTGTGAAATCAGTCTTTCTCTTTGGTCAAATAACGTAAATATAAAAAGAACGACTGCACATTCGAATTGGTGGTAATATATGCTATAATGACAATCATTATTTTGGATTTTTTTGCAGAAGGGTAAGATGCTCATGTCTAATCCATACTCTTCGAAGACTCTGTTAAAAGGTGCAATGATTTTATCTTTAGCTGCAATCATTACGAAAGTCCTGAGTGCTGTATATCGAGTACCTTTTCAAAATATCGTCGGAGATATAGGGTTTTATATCTATCAACAAGTATACCCGTTCTATGGAATGATTCTTGCTCTTGCAACCTACGGATTTCCTGTTGTGATCTCTAAGCTTGTAGCAGAAAAGATCGATGATGGGAATCGTGAAGGTGCGATACATATCGCAATTCGCTCTTTTTATTTTTTATGTATATTCGGTATTCTAGGTTTTGTTTTACTCATCATGTGCGCACGACCTATAGCGTTGGTCATGGGAGATGAACAGTTAACAGGCTTAATTCGTGTAATTGCATGCACCCTTTTGTTCTTTCCGTTTCTTTCATCGATTAGAGGGTACTATCAAGGAAATAGTAATATGAAACCAACGGCTATTTCTCAAGTTGTAGAACAGGCAACAAGAGTGATGACAATCTTAATTGTTCCATATGTACTCATTTCTCGAGGGTACTCACTTTATATAGCTGGAGAGGGAGCATTATTCGGTTCCATTATCGGAGGGGTATTTGGAAGCCTTGTTCTTTTAACATATGTTTTTAGGAGAAAAAAGCAAAAAATAGACATAAAGCTAGATCTACGTATTCATAAGCAGGATCTTAAGTTATGGGGATACCTTTTAAAATTAGGAACAGCTATGTGCATGAGTGGGATGCTTCTAGTGTTGCTACAATTAATGGATGCACTAAACGTGTATAATCTTTTAACTGAATCCGGAATTTCGGACGATCATGCAAAAAAACTAAAAGGAGTTTATGACAGAGGACAACCTTTCGTTCAACTAGGTACCGTAGTGGCAACCTCTCTCTCGCTGGCAATTGTCCCGCTCGTGACAAGTACATATAAGCGCAAAAAGTTAGAGGATATGCATCATTTTATACAAATTGCACTAAAGGTCAGTATAATCGTTGGATTTGGAGCTACAGTAGGGATAGCGAATATTATGATTCCAACCAATACAATGCTATTTGAGAATGATTTAGGCTCTGATGTTATTGCTGTATTTTGTATTTCAATTGTATTAAGCTCCGTGATCATGACGTGTACAAGCATTTTGCATGGAATGGATATTCATTACTATGCTGCTCTTTCTATACTTAGTGGAATGGTAGTGAAATATTTACTTAATACCATAACTGTACCAATTTGGGGAACAATGGGGGCATCTATCGCAACCATTCTTTCTCTGGGTTTTATTCTACTATTCATCTACTTAAGAATAAAACGTCAATTGCGAGATAGCCTTATTAAAGGCAGATTCTATATCCTATTGATATGCAGTGGAGTGCTTATGACTGTGACACTCCAACTACTCCTTTTACCATATGATTGGCTTGTTATTCAGAGTCATTCTCCACGACTCATCGCATTCATTTTCTCCATTGTAAGTGTTGTAATCGGTGGATGTGTTTATGGAATAACTATCTTATGGTCTGGGCTATTATCAGACAAGGAATTAGCGTTGTTACCGTTCTCAAGCAAGCTATTATATTTTTCAGATAAACTAAAGAGGTGAAGACATGAAGCATTCAATTACCGTTGTCGGACTAGGAGCAGGTGATCTAGAGCAGCTTCCACTAGGTGTCTACCGTCAGCTACAGAATACAGACAAAGTTTATTTACGTACAAAGGAGCATCCAGTTGTAAAAGAGCTTCAACAAGAAGGGATCGATTTTGAATCCTTTGATGCGATATATGAAAAGCATGAACAATTTCAAGGTGTTTATGAAGAGATTGTTTCCGTACTCTTAGAAAAAGTGAAAGAGAAAAGCATTATCTATGCCGTACCTGGTCATCCCCTTGTTGCAGAGCAAACGGTTCAGCTATTGATCAGTGAAGCCGAAAAGGAAACCTTTACGCTACATATCGGTGGAGGGCAAAGCTTCTTGGATAGCCTATTTGCTGCTGTAAAAGCAGATCCAATAGATGGTTTTCAATTATTAGATGGAACACAACTAGATAGTAATGACATTCAAATGAACCAACAGCTCATTATTGGACAGGTGTATGATTCTTTTATTGCCTCCGAGGTAAAGCTATCGCTAATGGAATTATACCCATTTGACTACGAGGTATATTTGGTTACAGCAGCAGGAAGTCAAGAGGAAAAGGTAGAAAAACTGCCATTATATGAGCTAGATCGCAACATGAATGTTAGTAATCTAACGAGTCTTTATGTACCGGCAGCTTCAAATTTTGAGCAAACATTTAAGAGCTTTTCTACGTTCAAGAGGATTATTGAAGTTTTAAGAGGACCGAATGGATGTCCGTGGGACCGTGAGCAAACGCATCAATCTTTAAAAAAATATTTAATTGAAGAAGCATACGAAGTGCTCCATGCAATTGATCAGGACGATATTGACAATTTA
The DNA here is from genome assembly GCA_003667865.1 of Rossellomorea marisflavi. Lineage (GTDB taxonomy): Bacteria > Bacillota > Bacilli > Bacillales > Bacillaceae_B > Rossellomorea > Rossellomorea marisflavi_C. Next base: position 1,149,280 of record CP033051.1, read on the forward strand.
ATTGAGGAGCTTGGGGATGTTATGCTTCAAATCCTTCTTCACGCCCAGATCGGAAAAGATGAAGGGATGTTTACGATAGAAGACGTTATTGAATCCGTTTCTTCAAAAATGGTACGTCGACATCCACATGTGTTTGGAAACACCGAGGCGAAAACGACTGAAGAAGTCCTGACAAATTGGGAGGAAATTAAGAAAAAAGAAAAAGCAGAGAATTCTGATGAGATGAAGTCCATCTTAAAAGGTGTAGGTGAAGGAATGCCTGCATTAATTAAAGCCTTTGAGCTTCAGAAGAAAGCAGCTAAAGTTGGATTTGACTGGGATAATCCTAAAGATGCCTGGAAAAAAGTTTTAGAGGAAATAAAGGAATTTGAAGTGGAAATCGAGAATCAAGATGAACAATCCCAACGTCAGGAATATGGTGATGTCTTATTTTCTTTCGTAAACTTTGCCCGTTTTTATGACATCTATCCGGAAGAAGCGCTTGCTGCAGCAAATGAAAAATTTGCTCGTCGCTTCCGATATATAGAGGAAAAAGTACACGAGACAGGGAAAGAATTTGATCAGTTCACATTAGAACAATTAGATCAATTCTGGAATGAAGCAAAAGAGAAAGACCATCAAAAGGAGTTGTAGATTGATATGGAATCAATGAGATTAGATAAATTTCTAAAAGTTTCAAGATTAATTAAACGTAGAACATTAGCAAAAGAAGTGGCTGATCAAGGGCGTATCTCCATTAATGGAATTCAAGCAAAAGCTAGCTCCAATGTAAAGATTGGAGATGAACTACAAGTTCGCTTTGGGCAGAAGCTTGTTACGGTTAAAATTGAGAACTTAAAAGAAACAACAAAAAAAGACGAAGCAAATGATTTATATTCCATCGTAAGCGAAGAACGACTTCAAGAAAGCGAATAACGGAGAAGATCAACCCAACAAAGCCTTTTTAGTAACATAATAAACCGTTCCGTTTTGGTCTGAATACTAATTGGTATAGGTGTCTATGCCGATTTTGGTAAGTAAAGATACTCTGTTTGTTTGATGAGAAAAATAGAATGAACTATTAACTTTATAAGATAATAGTTTTTGTACGTTAAAAATAACTGCCAATTAGCATGTTATATGGTTTTTTGTTTCATATCATTTCAGCTGATAGGTCAGGGGATTTATTAAATTACCGGTTTAGGATGTTCAGTAAAATACACCGGACATTTATTCCGTTATTAATAGTTGAAACTGCTAATATGAGGTGTCCGCGGACATCCGTTCCGTTATTTAGAATAAATGGAGCAAAACCAATGCGATTTTCACTAAATAGCGGAATAAATGTCCACAGAACCCTGAGATTGAGGGCTTTTTGTGAAAATAACGGAATAAATGTCCTTGAAGAACACAATCCGGATTTAGAATCGTGCACCTTACTCCACCAAAGGAATGCGTTAGTTAAAATAGCAATCTATATCCATATAAGACAAGAACTCCAGGGACGGACCTTACTTTTTTGTTCTATTTCCAATACTCGTACATAAACTTGTTACAAAGCCTGTACTATGTGAATGCGAGGGATGGAAATGAATCAATATTATGATGGAAATAATACGAATAACAAAGGGACATTTCAAGAGCATGATGTGATCATGCGAGGACGTAAATTATTGGATATAACAGGTGTGAAACAGGTTGAAAGCTTTGATAATGAAGAGTTTTTACTTGAAACTGTAATGGGCTTCCTAGCAGTTCGTGGTCAAGGTCTACACATGAAGAATCTAGATGTCGATAAAGGTGTAGTGTCTATTAAAGGAAAAGTATTCGATCTTGTTTATCTTGATGAACACAGTGGGGAGAAGGCTAAAGGGTTCTTTAGCAAACTATTCCGATGACACTCACAGTTCAGTTCTATACAATGCTTGCTATGATTGGAATGGGAAGCATGTTTGGAGCAGCACTGGACACATACAATCGTTTTCTTAACCGGACAAAACGAAAAAGGTGGCTTGTATTCCTGAATGATATTTTATTTTGGATATTGCAAGCCCTCTTCATTTTTTATATTTTATTTATAGTGAACTTTGGTGAAGTACGGTTTTATATATTCCTTGCGCTCCTATGTGGGTTCGCCGCATACCAATCCTTATTAAAGGGCATATATCTACAGTTTTTAGATTGGATCATTCGTACTGCTATTTCTGTTTACCTGTTCTTTGTAAAAGTATTTAAGAATATGATTTTTTCACCAATTAAGTGGCTTGTATTGTTCATTGTTTCAATTCTCTTTACCCTGGGTAAAGGCGTATGGGGAGTATTGAAACTTCTGTACAAAGTACTTTTTGGTACGATTCATGTATTATTAAAGCCAATTTTCTGGCTTATTAGGATTTTTTGGGGCCTTTTGCCGAAAAAACTTACAAAAGAAGTCGAGAAGTTATATAATAAATTTGCAGGAAAATCAGTACATTTTATCAAAAAAGTATATAACAAGATTAAAAGTTGGACAAACCGCAAATAAAATATAGAGATTGTCTCATTTGGCTCCCTGAGACAATCTCAACCTTTATCATAAAGGAGGTTTGGGGAGATTGAGAAGAAACGTTACTTCTATGAGGAATCAATACGTGCAACAACAGGAGTCCATACAGCAAGCATCTATGAAAAGAAAAAAACGATTAGTACGTAGACTAGTTGTCTTCACTATTCTTTTTTTCACAATCTGTGGTCTCCTCATTTCCACTCTGATGTCGCGTGTAGAGGCTCTTGAAGAAAAAAATACAGAAAAAGCCAAGCTGCAAGCAACATTGGAAAAGCTAGAAAAGAAACAAACGGTACTTAAAGAGGAAATCGTAAAGCTAAATGACGATGAGTACATAGCTAAGATTGCTCGAAGAGATTACTTCCTTTCAGATGAAGGAGAAATCATCTTTAATATCCCGGAACAAGCTAAAAAAGAAGAAGAAGAGGAATAACACGGTATACATTTTTATGGCACTTGCTTGATTGGTTTTGTTGATTTCTCTTTTTTGTTTACAATTGGTTTATTTTTATGATAAATAAGGGTATCCTTAAGTAATGGGACAAAAAAATGAACAAATCAGCAAATAAAGAGCGTCTTATTGACACTCTTTTTTTAAATTGGATATAATATAATACAAGGTTATTTTTATTTTTCTAAGGAGGAGCATTTTTTTTATGTCAATTGAAGTAGGCAGCAAGTTACAGGGAAAGGTAACTGGTATTACTAATTTTGGAGCGTTTGTGGAGTTATCCGAAGGGACAACAGGTCTTGTGCATATCAGTGAAGTAGCTGATAACTATGTAAAGGACATTAATGAACATCTTAAAGTAGGCGACGAAGTTACAGTAAAAGTCATTAATGTAGAGAAAGACGGTAAAATCGGTCTTTCTATTCGAAAAGCTAAAGACCAACCACAACGTCCACAGCGTCCGCAGCGTCCACGTAACAACAATAAGGGCAATGATCACCAACGCCCTCAAGAAAACTTTGAGCAAAAAATGGCACGATTCTTAAAAGATAGTGAAGATCGTTTATCATCTCTTAAAAAGAACACAGAGTCTAGAAGAGGTGGAAGAGGCGCGAAAAGAGGCTAACTTGCTGTCTATTACTATATAGCAGGTACCAAATTGATAGGTAATGAGTCATGAACTCATTGCCTATTTTTTGTTCCATACGAATACATTCTTTTAAAAATCAAATGAGAAGGTATTTTCATACATGCATCGAATATTTAGTGCATGCAAAAAGGGGGCTAAAATATATGAAAAACGAGTTGTTAAAGCATATCGATTTATACTGCCAATGGCTTGAAGAATTAAAACAGGTATCAGATTCACAATGGTTTGATCCTATAGAAAAAGGGAAATGGTCTACAGCTGCTAGTATTACGCATATCCTTTTCTGGGATCAGCATACGCTAACAGAGCGAATTCCGAACATGAAGGAAGGCGTTGAATTGCAGCCATATCCCGATTTTCATGTATTTAATGAGAAAGCCGAGAAGTATGCACATAGTGGAGTAACAAAAGAAGAAATCATTACACAAGCAATTGAAACAAAAAGAAGCATACATACATATCTTTCTAGGTTAGATGAAAAACAGTTGGTTGTATCGTTCTTAATTGGAGAACATCCTACTACAATTGAGGGATATTTCGTCGACTTTATGCACCATGATAGGCATCATCAAAAGCAGATTCATGAGCTTTTACAAAATAGCAAATACGAAACCATTTGAGCAAAAAATAAATCAAATAGAAAAAAGACATGGATAATGCTTATCCATGTCTTTTTGTATGATGACCCATACGGGATTCGAACCCGTGTTACCGCCGTGAAAGGGCGGTGTCTTAACCGCTTGACCAATGGGCCTTGATATCGTTTGGTAGCGGCGGAGGGGATCGAACCCCCGACCTCACGGGTATGAACCGTACGCTCTAGCCAGCTGAGCTACACCGCCAAACATTGTTTCGTTTTAAAGCACAAAATCTATAATACATACAATTAATTTTTATGTCAATATGTATTATTGAAAAAATTGTCTAAAGACGTGTAACCCTTTACTGGAGAGTGTTGGATAGAATTTTAAACGAAGTTTTAGGAAGAGGAAATGCAAATTTTTTACATGATTATAGGGTAACCCCATGAAACAAGTCGAAAGTTTCTTTGGTCTCTTTTCCCCTTTTTGACAATATTCTGAGCTTGTCCATTCTATAATTAGCAACAACGAAAAAATATGGGGGAGTGTTTAGTTACATGGAGAAAATCGAACATAATGTAGCAGAGCCGGTTCAGAATGTGGATATCCAGCATACAAAGCTAGAATTCTCTAAAGGAATGAAGAAAATCCAATTAAAGCTTGATTGGTTTTTTCTACAGAAGGGGTTTGTTCTTTTTATTGTAGGCTTTTTGTTAGGGAGAGCATTGATTTTATCTCACTTAACTCCATTTGCTTTACCGTTCTTTGCTGCTGTCTATGTTGTCAGAAGAGACCGATCCCCTTTAGCACTTCTTGGACTGTTAACAGGGGCACTCACACTATCAATCTCTAATATTAGTAATACGTTTCTTGCAGCAATAGTATTCCTACTACTTTTTAAATTGTCGCAGAAATTTCGAACGGATGATATAAAAGCAGTCCCGTTCTTCGTATCGGGCACTCTTCTACTAGTAAATCTAGGATTTGATTATGTACAACAAGGACAGTACTTATCCATCTTTAATGGAGCTATGGCACTGGTCGAGGCATCACTAGGTTTTATCCTTACCTATATATTTATTCAAAGCGTACCACTCATTACAGTAAGTAGGAGAAGAAAGTCTTTAAAAACAGAAGAGGTTGTAAGTTTAATCATTTTACTATCCTCTGTTATGACAGGGACAATTGGATGGGCTATTTACAGTCTTTCTATTGAGCATATTCTTTCTCGTTACTTAGTATTACTATTTTCGTTTATTGCTGGGGCAACAGTAGGTTCAACGGTCGGAGTTGTCACTGGTTTAATTTTTAGCTTAGCCAATGTATCAAGCTTCTATCAGATGAGTCTCCTCGCCTTTTCAGGACTCTTAGGTGGACTCATGAAAGAAGGAAAGAAAATAGGTGCAGCAATAGGTTTGCTAATTGCAACATTATTAATTGGGATGTATGGTGATTCCGATTCTAGCTTAACCAAAACGCTATATGAGTCTGGTGTAGCAATTCTATTATTGTTCCTAACTCCACAAAGCTTAACAAGAAAGATTGCCAAGCATATACCGGGGACACAAGAGTACAGTCAAGAGCAACAGCAATATATGAAAAAGATCCGTGATGTCACAGCAAGTAGGGTGTCACAATATTCGTCTGTTTTCCAAGCGCTTTCCAACAGCTTTAAACAAATAGAAGAACAATTTGGACCAGAGGACGAACAAAAGGAACTAGACTTCTTTTTAAGTAATGTAACGGAAAAAACATGCCAAACATGCTTCAAAAAAGAACAATGTTGGGCACGAAATTTTGACCAAACATATGAGCTAATGAAGAGTGTAATGACCGAAGTGGATCAAGGTCAAAATACAATCAGCCCACAGCTTACGCGTGAATTGGACAAGCACTGCGTGAAAGGGAAGAAGGTTCAAAATGCGATATATGAAGAGCTTACCTATTATCAAGCGAACCTCAAGTTGAAAAAACAAGTACAGGAGAGTAGAAAGCTTGTTGCCGATCAATTATTTGGTGTTTCAGAAGTTATGGGTGATTTTGCTAAAGAGATCATTAAGGAAAGAGAGAATCATCACCTACAGGAAGAGCAGATTTTAGATGCTCTACAGGAGTTTGGTATTGAAATTGACAATGTTGAAATCTATAGCCTAGAGCAAGGAAATGTTGATATTGATATGACCCTTCCATATAGCGGAAAGCATGGAGAAGCTGAAAAGCTTATTGCACCAATGCTGTCAGATATCTTAGATGAAAACATTCTCGTCCAAAAAGAAGATTGTGTTGGCTATCCAAGCGGCTATTGCTATGTTACCTTCCGTTCAGCTAAAAAATATGTTGTTGAAACAGGTGCAGCCCATGCAGCAAAAGGTGGTGGGTTAGTATCAGGTGATAGCTTTTCTATGATTGAGCTTGGTGCAGGTAAATATGCTGTTGCAATCAGTGACGGTATGGGAAATGGAGAAAGAGCACATTATGAAAGCAATGAAACACTTAGACTTCTTCAAAAAATTCTTGAGTCTGGTATAGAAGAAGAGGTTGCCATTAAATCAGTAAACTCTATTCTATCTTTACGTACAAATGATGAAATATTCTCAACTCTAGACTTAGCAATAATCGACTTACAGGATGCCTCTTCACGCTTTTTAAAAATCGGATCAACACCAAGCTTTGTAAAACGTGGTGATAAGGTTGTAAAAATAGAAGCGAGTAATCTACCAATGGGAATGTTCTATGAATTCGATGTAGATGTCGTGACAGAGCACTTAAAAGCAGGAGATCTCCTGATTATGATGAGTGACGGAGTTTTTGAAGGACCAAAGCATGTGGAAAATTATGACATGTGGATGAAGAGAAAGATTAAAGATATCACATCAACGGATCCTCAAGAAGTAGCAGATATTATTATGGAGGAAGTGATAAGAACAAGAGCAGGCCAAATCGATGACGATATGACGGTTGTTGTTTCAAAAATTAAACACAATACACCAAGGTGGGCTTCTATTCCAATCAACAAAGCAACCTTATCTAAAAAGAAGCGCAAAAGCATATCGTAATAGAGGAAAGCTAAAAAGTTAATGAGAAAAGTAGTTAAGTAGAGTATATTTCCCCTCCTTTTTGGCGAAGCTTGTACTAATTCATTATAGGAGGGGAGTTTCTATGAAGACAGGTACACTAAAGCAAATTCTATTAATTACAGACGGTTGTTCAAATCAGGGAGAAGATCCAATTGCAATGGCAGCTCTAGCTAAGGAGCAAGGTATTTCAGTAAATGTTATCGGAGTCATGGAGAATGATGTAATAGATGATAGAGGTATGCAAGAAATAGAAGGGATTGCGATGTCAGGTGGAGGCGTAAGCAATATCGTTTATGCTCAGCAGCTTTCCCAAACGGTACAAATGGTTACAAGAAAGGCAATGACACAAACCTTACAAGGTGTTGTGAATCAAGAGCTAAAACAAATTCTAGGCGGATCTGCTTCGATGGAGGAACTGCCACCAGATAAGCGTGGAGAAGTGATGGAAGTTGTAGACGAGCTAGGTGAGTCAGTTGATTTAGAAGTACTCATTCTTGTCGATACAAGTGCAAGTATGAAGCATAAGCTCCCTACAGTGAAAGAAGCACTGCTAGATTTATCTCTAAGCTTAAATGCAAGAATGGGAGAAAATAAATTTTCAGTATTCGTATTTCCTGGGAAAAAACAAGAGGTAGAGAAATTACTAGATTGGACACCGAAGCTAGAAACCCTAACTAGTATTTTCTCCAAATTATCACCTGGTGGAATTACTCCAACAGGTCCAGCTATTCGCGAAGCATTATCGTATTTCCAGAAAAAACGTTCATTAAGGAGCCTGCTTTCTCGTGATGATGAACAATACATTGAAGAGTCAATTTAATTTTCAATCCGGCACTGTTATTGTTGGAAAATGGCACAAAAAGAAATATACAATTGTTAAAGAGTTAGGATTTGGAGCCAATGGAATGGTTTACTTGGCTCAAAATATAGATGGTTATGTCGCACTCAAAATGAGTGATAACAATATGTCTATAACTTCTGAGGTCAATGTTTTAAAGGCATTCTCAAAGGTCCAAGGTTCCCCCCTTGGGCCTAAACTATTAGATGTAGATGATTGGGAGTTAAGAGGAAAGAACATACCATTTTATGTGATGGAATATATCCAAGGTCCAGACCTACTTACTTTTGTAAAGGATAGAGGTATCTCATGGACTGGTATTTTAATGGCCCAGTTACTTTCTGATCTTGAAAGGATCCACACGGAAGGTTGGGTATTTGGGGACTTAAAACCAGAAAACTTAATCGTAACCGGACCGCCTTTTCGCATTCGATGCATTGATGTAGGAGGAACAACGATTAAAGGAAGGGCGATAAAGGAATTCACAGAGTTCTTCGACAGAGGATATTGGTTAGGGGCGTCGAGAAGGGCTGAAGAAAGCTATGATCTCTTCTCTGTAGCAATGATTTTTATGAACCTTTCTTATCCCAAACGGTTTAAGAAACAAGACACTGCGGGTATGAGTCAGTTAAGACAAGCCATTCACACTAAGCCAGAATTGAAAAAATACAGCAGTACCATCCTAGCAGCAATAGAGGGAAAGTTCCATAGTGCGACAGATATGCGCGAGGATTTATTGCAATCATTATCTAGATCAAATCAAAAACAGCAATCTGGTAAGAAAACAGTAAAACAACCAACGCCTAGTCCAAAACCAAACCAGTTTGTAACGCAAGCAGCAAATAGTCCAGGAGTAACAAACCGACATCAGCTTCAAAAGAAGAAGAAGGTTGGACATTTTGCAGAAACAGTCTTAGTCGTCATTATTGTTGCCTTATTGTATGCTTTGTATATATATGGAGAATTATTGTAAGATGAAGAATAATGCATCGGATAAAAGACGAATCTAGGAAGGGCTAGGAGTATGTTTGAAAATAAAGTAAATGAGTTCATTGAACGACATCGTTTAATTACAGCTCATGATGTTGTGGTGGTAGGCGTATCAGGAGGTCCTGATTCCCTAGCATTGCTTCATTATCTACATGAAAAAAAGGATCTTTGGTCGTTACGTGTCGTTGCGGCACATTTAGACCACATGTTTCGAGGGGACGAATCATATAATGAGTTACTGTTTGTTCAATCATACTGTGAACAGCATGATATCCCCTTTTATGGAAGACAAATATCTGTAAAAGAAAGAACAGAAACAGTAAAAGGAAGTCTTCAAGAAAAGGCTAGGATTGTCCGATATGACTTTTTTCATGACGTGATGAAATCCGAAAACGCAACGGTTCTTGCTCTCGGTCATCATGGTGATGATCAAATTGAGACAATTGTTATGAGGCTAACCCGTGGGAGTACGGGAGAAGGAAGAGCGGGTATTCCCTTCAAACGGCCTTTTGGAGATGGTCAAGTCGTTCGTCCATTTCTTTGTGTAACAAAGGATGAAATTGAAGCGTACTGCTTCCGTCACAATCTCCAGCCTAGAAGAGATCCAAGCAATGAGAAGGAAGATTATACTCGAAATCGAGTGAGAAAAAGAATACTGCCAGCACTTAAGGATGAAAATGTAGCTGTTCATCGTCATTTTCAGTCATACAGTGAAGAGTTATTAGAAGATGAAGCATTTTTAAAGGAATTATCTATACAAAAATTGAATACTGTATGGAGTAATAAAGAAGATTATGGAGTACTTGACATCTTAGAGTTCTTAAATATGCCTCTGCCTTTACAAAGAAGATTGATTCAACTAATATTAAACTATCTTTATAAAGAACCACCAGTGTCCTTATCATCTGTACATATTTATAGTATTTTAGAAATAATAAGGGGAGAAGGTCCTAATAAATCTCTTGACTTGCCCAAAGGGTTAAAGGTTACGCGCTCCTATCGTCAGTGCATCTTTCATTTTGGTACAAGACACAATGAGCCCTATCACTTTTTCCTTTCATTAATGAAAGGAGAAGAAGTGGTGTTACCAGATGGATCGAAATTCTATCTGTCCAATACTGATACTACTATTGAGGCTGTGGCAAAAGATGAATATGTTTATATTGATGAACGTTCACTTCCGTTAAGGATTCGGACAAGGAAATCAGGAGACCGTATTAAGGTAAGAGGGTTAGATGGAACAAAGAAGGTTAAAAAGCTTTTTATTGATCATAAAATCCCGCTACATAAACGTGATCAGTGGCCAATTGTTGTTGACCATAAAGACCAGATTCTATGGGTTCCAGGCTTGCAAGCTTCTCATTCCGTTCATCTAGAGCAAAAGGACAACACTTTGTTACTTCAATATATTAAGAAAGATCTTCTAGGAGGCAGTTGACGTGTTGAATCAAGATATCGAAAAAGTACTAATTTCAGAAGAAGAAATCCAAGAAAAAATTAAAGACCTTGGGAAACAACTAACAGATGAGTACCATGATAAATTTCCACTTGCAATTGGTGTACTGAAAGGTGCAATGCCCTTTATGGCAGACCTTCTAAAACGAGTAGATGCTTATATGGAAATGGACTTTATGGATGTATCAAGCTATGGGAATTCTACTGTGTCATCTGGTGAAGTGAAAATTGTTAAAGATTTGGACACAAAGGTTGAAGGAAGAGACATCTTAATTATTGAAGATATTATAGATAGCGGTTTAACGTTGAGCTATCTTGTAGAACTTTTCCGTTATAGAAAAGCGAAATCCATTAAGATTGTCACTCTTTTAGATAAACCATCAGGAAGAAAAGCGGATATTAAAGCGGATTATGTTGGATTCCTAGTTCCAGATGAATTTGTTGTAGGATATGGATTAGACTATGCTGAGAAATATCGCAACCTTCCATATATTGGTGTCTTAAAACCTGAAGTGTATACGACTGGAGAATAAGAGTAATCTAAGTAAGATGATTTTACTTTATTCAATATGGCATGGGTGCAAATTGTTGTAATGCCATGATTTTCTATGATACTATTTTAAATAGTTTGTTTACCGTGGGAGGAGGTAAGGGATGAACCGGATTTTTCGAAACACCATCTTCTATTTACTGGTATTCCTAGTGATTATAGGAGTGGTAAGTTATTTTAATAACAATAATGAACCAACCAAGAATATCAACTATACGGATTTTGTCACTAGCTTAACAAAGGGTGAAGCAACATCCTTTTCGGTACAGCCCGGAAGAGGCGTATATGAAATAACAGGTCAATTAAAAGGGTATGAAGAGGAGCAATTTTTCCTTACATATATCCCTACAACTGATAGTAACATTATGGACCAAATCTATAATGCAGCTAACGAACAAGGGATTGACGTAAATGTTTTACAAGCGAAAGAAACAAGTGGTTGGGTATCGTTCTTTACAACGATCATTCCATTTGTCATCATCTTTATTCTGTTCTTCTTCTTGTTAAATCAAGCCCAAGGTGGCGGTAGCCGTGTTATGAACTTTGGGAAGAGTAAAGCAAAGCTTTATAGCGAAGACAAGAAAAAGGTTCGCTTTAAAGATGTTGCAGGAGCAGATGAGGAAAAAGCGGAGCTTGTTGAGGTCGTCGACTTCTTAAAAGATCCTCGTAAATTCTCAGAAGTTGGAGCAAGAATTCCAAAAGGGGTCTTATTAGTAGGTCCTCCAGGAACAGGTAAAACGTTACTTGCTCGAGCAGTTGCTGGAGAAGCTGGAGTTCCATTTTTCTCTATCAGTGGTTCAGACTTCGTAGAAATGTTTGTCGGGGTCGGGGCTTCACGTGTACGTGATTTATTTGAAAATGCGAAAAAGAATGCTCCATGTATCATTTTTATAGATGAAATTGATGCAGTAGGTCGTCAACGTGGTGCTGGATTAGGTGGAGGTCACGATGAACGTGAGCAAACCTTAAACCAATTACTAGTTGAAATGGACGGTTTTGGTGCTAATGAAGGAATTATTATTATTGCAGCAACAAACCGCCCGGATATTCTTGATCCAGCATTATTACGTCCAGGACGTTTTGACCGTCAAATTACGGTAGACCGTCCAGATGTTAAAGGTAGAGAAGAAGTTCTGAAAGTTCATGCTCGTAATAAACCATTAGATGATTCAGTAGATCTAAAGGCAATCGCAGCAAGAACACCAGGCTTCTCAGGTGCCGATCTTGAAAACTTACTAAACGAAGCAGCTCTTGTGGCAGCTCGTCAAGATAAGAAGAAGATTGATATGCGCGATCTAGATGAAGCAAGTGACCGTGTCATTGCTGGTCCTGCGAAGAAGAGTAAGGTTATCTCTGAGAAAGAACGTAAGATTGTTGCCTTCCATGAAGCCGGTCACACAGTCATTGGACTTGTGCTTGATGAAGCAGAAATGGTTCACAAGGTGACAATCGTACCTCGTGGTCAAGCTGGTGGTTATGCAGTCATGCTTCCTAAGGAAGATCGTTACTTTATGACAAAGCCCGAACTACTTGATAAAATTACAGGACTACTTGGCGGTCGTGTAGCAGAGGAAATCGTCTTTGGAGACGTTTCAACTGGTGCACACAATGACTTCCAACGTGCTACTGGAATTGCCCGTAGAATGGTTACGGAGTTTGGTATGAGTGAAAAGCTTGGACCACTTCAATTTGGTCAATCACAAGGTGGTCAGGTGTTCTTAGGACGCGATATTAATAGCGAACAGAATTACTCAGATGCTATTGCTTATGATATTGATTTAGAAATCCAACGTTTCATTAAAGAAAGCTATGCACGTGCAAAGGAAATTTTAACAAAGCATCGTGATAAGCTTGATTTAATTGCAAATACGCTACTTGATGTAGAAACGTTAGATGCACACCAAATCAAACATCTACATGAACATGGTAAACTACCTGAAACAAGCTATATTCCAGAGCCAAAGTCTGAAAACAAAGACACGAAGCCTGAGAATGGTGATGTTAAGGTAAATATTCAAAAGAAAACTGAAGATGACACTTCTTCATCTGAAGATAAAAAGCAAGATTAAGAAAGCGCCATTTGGCGCTTTTTTTTATGTGCAATAAACGTGTCGAGAAGAACGAAAATGTGCCTGAAAAGTAATGTAGCTTATATGAGAAAAATAGTACATAAGGGTGTTATCATATCAGGTAGTGCAAATGACTTTCGTATTAAGACAATCTTACACCGCCCCATTCCATGTAACCTTCTTCCACTTTACGATTCATTAGGAAGTATTTTGCTTCTGTCTATCACAGTGATTCCTTTTATCATATTTAAAGGAGTTATGGTATGATAATTTTGTATGAAAAGGGAGAAGAGTGACGAACTACTGTCGAGTTCTCCATTGTCACTGGGGTATTGCAAAACAAATCGCGTAGTAGGTGAGAATATTGATTTTTGTTATGGATGTTGGGAACACAAATATCGTCTTTGGAGTTTATGAAGGAGACGAACTTAAATACCATTGGAGAGCAGAGACCAATCGTCACAAAACAGAAGATGAATTTGGGATGCTTGTTAAGAATTTATTTGAGCATGTTTCATTAACCTTTAAGGAAATTGACGGAATTATTATTTCTTCAGTTGTTCCACCAATCATGTTTGCGCTAGAAAGAATGTGTCAGAAATACTTTGATATTAGTCCTTTAATCGTTGGTCCTGGAATTAAAACAGGATTAAATATAAAATATGAAAATCCAAGAGAAGTAGGAGCAGACCGAATCGTGAATGCTGTTGCTGGCATTCATGAATATCAGAGTCCACTAATTATTGTTGACTTTGGAACAGCAACAACCTACTGCTACATAAATGAGAAGGAACAATACATGGGTGGAGCCATTGCACCAGGTATTGGGATTTCAACAGAAGCTCTTTATTCGAAAGCAGCAAAGCTACCACGTATTGAAATTGCAAGACCTGATGACATAATTGGGAAAAATACGGTAAATGCTATGCAAGCAGGAATATTATATGGATACGTTGGTCAAGTGGAAGGAATTGTATCTAGGATGAAAGCGCAGAGCTCAGAAAAACCAACTGTTATTGCGACAGGTGGACTGGCCACTCTTATTGCAAAAGAATCAAATATTATTGACGTTGTAGACCCATTCTTAACATTAAAAGGACTAAAACTGATCTATAAAAGAAATCGTTAAGTGAAAGGAGATTTAAAATGAGTGATTATTTAATTAAAGCATTAGCTTATGATGGACAGGTACGTGCATATGCCGTTCGTAGTACAGACACCGTTGCAGAAGCACAAAGACGCCATCAATCATGGCCAACAGCATCAGCTGCATTAGGTCGCTCAATCAGTGCAGGTGTTATGATGGGGGCTATGTTAAAAGGAGAAAATAAGATTACAGTCAAGGTAGAAGGCGGAGGCCCAATAGGGGCAATACTCGTTGATAGTAATGCTAGAGGAGATGTACGTGGATATGTAAGCAATCCACAAATTCATTTTGATCTAAATGAGCATGGAAAACTGGACGTGAGAAGAGCGGTCGGAACAACAGGGACGCTTACTGTTGTTAAGGATCTAGGAATGAGAGAGCACTTTTCTGGTCAAGTACCAATTGTTTCAGGAGAGCTAGGAGAAGATTTTACGTATTATTTCGTTACTTCAGAGCAGGTACCTTCATCTGTTGGCGTAGGAGTACTTGTTAATCCTGACAATACAATCTTAGCTGCAGGAGGCTTCATTCTACAGTTAATGCCAGGGACGTCGGATGAGACCATTACAGCAATTGAAGAACGCTTAAATACGATTCCTCCCGTTTCAAAAATGATTGAAAAAGGATTAACTCCTGAAGAGCTCTTGGAGGAGATTCTTGGAAAAGAGAACGTAAAATTGCTAGAGAAGCTTCCGGTTCAATTTACTTGCAGATGTTCGAAAGAACGTTTTGCAAATGCCATAATAAGCCTTGGAAAAGATGAAATCGAAGAAATGATCCAAGAGGATGGAATGGCAGAAACGCAATGTCACTTCTGTAATGAGACGTATGAATTTTCAAAGGAAGAGTTAGAAGAGTTGAAGGCAGAAACTCAAGGCTAAAGGCTACTGAAGGGATGCATGTTAATGAAGCACAAACCATATATATTGTGGGGGATCGTGGCAATCTTACTTGTATCAAACCTCATAACCGTATATTTCTTTAATAAAAAAGACAATGCAGATTCTGTAACAGCTTCTCAAGGGACAGAAATTGTTGCTACAGTTGGAGGAGAAACCATTTCTCGTGAGGACTGGCTTGTGGCAATGGAAGAAAGTCACGGTCAAGAGACGCTGAGAACACTCATTAATACGAAAGTAATCAGAAGTTTAGCAAAAGAATACAATATATCTGTTAGCAAGAAAGAAGTACAACAAGAAGTCGATTTCCTCAAATCTGCCTATAGTACACTTGAACATGGTGCATCACTTAATGAATCCACTCTTATGGAAGAAGTCGAGACAGAGCTGCTTTTAGAAGAGATTGTAACAAGGGATGTCGAGCTGTCAGATGGAGAGTTAAAAGAGTACTATGACGAGAATAAGGAAATCTACCAAATACCAGCAATGTATAAATTATCTCAAATTGTTGTTTCTTCTGAAGAAGAAGGAGAACAAATTGTTAAAGAGCTTGAAGGTGGATCGAGCTTTGAAGCTCTAGCACGGGAACGATCAATTGAGCAGCTTTCTTCCTCGCAAGGAGGAGAAATTGGCTATGTGCCACTCGACTCATTTTTATTAACAAAAGAGGCACAGGATGCCATTTCTCGTTTGAAAGTAGATGAGTGGACAACTTCTGTTAAGAATGGTCAATCCCAATTTGTGGTCTATAAAGTGCTAGATCAATCCGAAGGGAAAAACTATAGCTTTGAGGAAGTAAAGCCACAAATTAGAAGACAATTAGCATTAAGACAAGTAGAAGCACAAGTAACACCAGAGGATTTTTGGGATGACTTGAACGTTGACTGGTTCTATGGCGAACAACAATAATGTAAAAGGGTTGGGTGTATGGTCGGAATGAACCGTACCTCAGCTCTTTTTTATCTTGAAAAATTGTACCCATCTCTTCTTGAAGGTATGCATAAAACACATGAAACATATGGTTAAATATAAGGAGATATGAAATTCAAATTATTGACAAATTGATAGAAAATTGCTACATTTACTTAAAACCAATAAAGATACTTGGAATTGAACGAAAGGGTGAACATGATGGTGAGAGTTGCGAATAATATTACAGAATTAGTTGGATATACACCGATTGTTAAGTTAAATCGTTTAACAGATGAGAATATGGCAGATGTTTACTTAAAGCTAGAGTATATGAATCCGGGAAGCAGTGTAAAAGATCGTATCGCACTTGCAATGATTGAATCTGCAGAAAAGGGCGGCAGTATTAAACCAGGAGATACAATCGTAGAACCGACAAGTGGAAATACTGGAATTGGCTTAGCAATGATTGCAGCTGCAAAAGGATACCGTGCTCTACTTGTTATGCCTGATACGATGAGTATGGAACGTCGTAATCTATTAAGAGCATACGGTGCTGAATTAGTTCTAACTCCTGGTTCAGAAGGTATGGGTGGAGCAATCCGCAAGGCAGAGGAACTGTCTAATGAAAAAGGCTATTTTATGCCACAGCAATTTAAAAATGCCGCAAACCCTGAGGTACACCGTTTAACAACTGGACCTGAAATTGTTGAACAAATGGGTGATCAATTAGATGCGTTCATTTCTGGTATTGGAACAGGTGGAACCATTACAGGTGCTGGTGAGGTTCTTAAAGAAAAATATCCAAACATTGAAATATATGCAGTAGAACCATCTGACTCTCCAGTCCTTTCTGGAGGAAAACCAGGCCCGCATAAAATCCAAGGAATTGGAGCAGGATTTATTCCAGACATCCTAAAAACAGATGTTTATGACAACGTTATTCAAGTAACAAAAGATCAAGCTTTCGACTATGCAAGAAAAGCTGCAAAAGAAGAAGGTGTCCTAGGTGGAATCTCTTCAGGAGCAGCCATCTACGCTGCAATCGAAGTAGCAAAGAAACTAGGAAAAGGCAAAAAAGTCCTAGCCATCATCCCAAGTAACGGAGAACGCTACCTAAGCACACCACTATACCAATTCGAAGAACAAGAATAAGCTATACAGTTCAAAACCTGAGGCATAGAACCTCAGGTTTTTTTCGTTCATATAGATTTATTTTATCTAAGTGGATTAGTCAGCTATAGAATACGTACGGGATATGTACGAACAGTACTATAAGTACGCGGCTTGATAGGGTAATATCAATCTAGAATTACGAAAGCATATTTATGTTATTCAATATTTTAAGCTGGATCATAGTTTCATTGCAGCGTTGCTTGGAGCGGAAAGTAACGGATTAATTTAAGAAGCATCACGAGGCTTCCTCAAATCAAAAATAAGAAAATATTCCACCGTGAAACATAAGACAAGTTCATGTATCATGTATACAAGAGATAAAAGAGGAGAGTGAACACCATGAGTCAGCAGCTTTTGTATAAAAAGTTCCCATCAACTCATGTTCAATTTTTCAACGCCTATAAAACACTAAGTCAAAACCAAAACCATCACATTCTACTAGAAAGCGGAAGAGGCGGAAAATATAGCATCTTTGGAATAAACCCCAAAACAATCTTCAAAGCCAAAGACAATGGCTTAGAAATAATAGAAAAAGACAGCACAGTATTCAAAGAAGGAGATCCCCTTCTAGAATTATATTCCTATATAGAGCCTTATAAACAAAAGACAGTAGAAGGGCTACCAGATTTTCAAGGTGGAGTCTTGGGATTTATCAGCTATGATTACGCAAGAAAAATAGAAAAGCTGCCAACCATTTCAGACAATGATTTAAACGTACCAGAGCTTTACTTTTATCTGTTTGAGCAATGGGCAGTATTTGACCATGAAGAAAAACAAGCATGGATTATGACACTTACGTCTCAATCAGAAGAAGCAGCGTTGCAATCCATGCAAAATTGGCATGATGCTTTTGTAGAAGTAAAGAATGAATTCGTTCATGGTACGACAGCATCTAGCATAAATGAAGCATCTGATTCCATCTCTGTGTCAATGAATGAAGATCAATTTACAAACGCAGTTGAAAAAACGCAGCATTATATAGCACAAGGAGATGTGTTCCAGGTGAACCTTTCTGTTCGCCAATCACAGCGGTTAAAAACAGCAGCCTTTTCTGTGTATGAGAGCCTACGAATACTAAATCCTTCTCCATATATGAGCTACATCCAATCCCCTGACTTTCAAATCGTATCAGGGTCCCCTGAATTGTTAGTTAAGAAAAAAGGGGATGAAGTAAGTACAAGACCGATTGCCGGGACTCGTTCAAGAGGAAAAGATGAGGAAGAAGATGAAACGCTAGCAAATGAATTGATTCAGAATGAAAAAGAACGAGCAGAACATGTTATGCTTGTTGATTTAGAACGTAATGATCTCGGCAGGGTTTGCCGCTACGGAACGGTAGAAGTCAATGAATTTATGGTGATTGAGAAATACTCACATGTTATGCATATTGTTTCAAATGTTAAAGGAACGTTGGACCCATCTAAAACAGGGGCAGATGTCATACGTGCAGTGTTCCCAGGTGGAACCATTACAGGAGCCCCTAAAATTAGAACAATGGAAATCATAGAAGAGCTTGAACCTGTTCGTAGGGGGCTTTATACAGGGTCAATTGGTTGGATTGGATTCAATGAAGACATGGAGCTAAATATTGTGATTCGAACGATGTATGTTCAAGAGGGAATGGGTCATATTCAAGCAGGAGCAGGGATTGTTATTGATTCAGAACCTAAAAATGAATATAAAGAATCTCTTAAGAAAGCAAAGGCACTCTGGGTTGCAAAAGAATTAGCTGAACAAAAGGAGAGACATCTATGATATTAATGATCGATAACTATGACTCATTTACCTACAATCTTGTTCAGTTCTTAGGTGAACTCGGTGAAGAGTTAATCGTAAAACGAAATGACGAGATTACGATAAAAGAAATAGAAGAGTTACAACCAGATTATTTGATGATTTCTCCTGGACCTTGTAGCCCAAATGAAGCTGGTATAAGTCTTGAAGCAATTAAAGCATTTGCTGGTATCATTCCAATTTTTGGTGTATGCCTAGGTCATCAATCTATTGGACAAGTCTTTGGTGGAGATGTTATTAGAGCAGAGCGGCTTATGCACGGGAAAACATCCGAGATGGTCCATGATGGGAATACGATTTTTTCTGGAATCCCACAATCCTTTAAGGCGACAAGATATCATTCTTTAATTTTAAAAAGAGAAACACTACCAGACTGTTTTGACATCACTGCCGAAACGAAGGAAGGAGAAATTATGGCGATTCGACATAAGCAACTTCCAGTTGAGGGAGTCCAGTTTCATCCGGAATCTATTATGACAGAGTACGGAAAACAGATGCTGCAAAACTTCATCACGCAGTATAAAAAACTAGAACTATCAGTTTAGGGTGAACCAACATGTACCTCTATTTAAACGGAGAATTTGTACAGAGTGAAGCTGCTAGAATTTCTCCATACGATCATGGTTTTTTATATGGACTAGGTCTATTTGAAACGTTCCGCACATATAACGGACATCCTTTTTTATTAGATGACCATTTGGATCGGTTAAAAGAAGGCTTAGATACTTTAAATATTAATTTTGCAATAAACCGGAAGCACATTCTTAATATCACAAAGAAGCTCTTACAGCTAAATAGCTTTGATGATGCATATTGTCGACTGAATATTTCAGCAGGTATTGATGAAATAGGTTTTAGAACGTCATCCTATGAAGAACCCACAGTGATACTGTTTCAAAAATCTTTACCTAAACGAAACACATTAACGGAAAAAAGAGCTGCTATCCTTAAGTTGAACCGAAACACGCCTGAGACCGGAGTGCGTTTAAAATCACATCATTATTTAAACAATATTGCTGCAAAAAGAGAGCTTGGAAGTGCTACAGATATTGAAGGAATTTTTTTAACCGAACAAGGGTTTGTTGCTGAGGGGATTACGTCAAATATTTTTTGGGTGAAAGGTGATATTCTTTTTACACCAACAGTGGAAACCGGAATTTTAAATGGAATTACGAGACAATATATTATAAAACTGGCAAAGAGCTTGCAGATATCAGTACAAGTAGGAGAGTATAGAGAAAACGACCTACTTGAAGCAGATGAAATCTTTTTTACAAACTCTATTCAAGAGATTGTTCCTGTCTGTGAAGTAAATGGGAAACCGTATATTGGAAAGCAAGGAACGTATGCAAATCGATTACAAAGTGTTTACAATAAACATAAGGACAAGCTATTTACAATACGTGAAATTAAAGGGGAGGGCCATATTGAACACAAAAATTAAATGTGGGCCGTATGAGCTAGATTATGGGAATAAGACACTCATCATGGGAATTCTAAATATTACACCGGATTCTTTTTCAGATGGAGGTTCCTATAATCAACTAGGTGCAGCTGTAACTCGTGCAATGCAAATGGTGCGGGATGGTGCAGATATTATTGATATTGGTGGCGAATCAACTCGACCTGGTTTTGACCCGGTTTCAGTTGATGAAGAAATACGACGCGTCGTCCCAATTATTAAAGCAATATCCCAAGAGGTAGATGTACCTATTTCGATCGATACGTATAAAGCGGAAACTGCTAGAAAAGCATTAGAAGCAGGGGCGCATATCATAAATGATGTATGGGGAGCAAAAAAAGAACCGGAAATAGCAAAGGTTGCGAGTGAGCACAAAGTACCAATGATTTTAATGCATAATCGACCTAATAAAGATTATAAGGATTTTATTCGAGATAGTATTCAAGATTTACAAGAAAGCATCACGATTGCAAAAGATGCAGGTGTATCGGATGAACAAATCATATTAGATCCTGGCATTGGGTTTGCAAAGGACGTTCAATTAAATTTAGAGATGATGAGAAACCTTGACAGAATTGTTGCGCTTGGTTTTCCGGTATTGCTTGGGACATCGAGAAAATCCATGATTGGTCATATCCTAGACTTACCGATTGAGGAACGAATGGAAGGAACAGGCGCAACCGTATGTTATGGAATTCAAAAGGGATGCCGAATTATGCGGGTCCATGATGTGAAAGAAATTAGTAGAATGGCTAAAATGATGGATGCTTTAATGGGGGCAAGTTTAAATGGATAAGATTTTTTTAAATGAGATGGAGTTTTATGGGTATCACGGTTGTTTTGAAGAAGAAAATCGACTAGGGCAACGTTTCCGTGTAACGATGGAGCTATCACTAGATCTAAAACCAGCAGGGGTCGCTGATGATTTAGATGCATCTGTAAATTATGGGCAAGTCTTTGAAGTATGTCGTGAAGTAGTTGAAGGAAAGCCGTACAATCTTATTGAAACGGTTGCAGAGCAAATAAGCACAAGAATTTTAAACCAGTTTGAACGAGTCCAAGAATGTAAGGTAACCGTTATAAAACCAGATCCACCTATACCTGGTCATTATCGTTCCGTTGCTGTAGAGATAACAAGGAGCCGAAATACATGAACATAGCGTATTTATCTCTTGGCTCAAACATTGGTGAAAGAGAACAATTTCTAAATGAAGCGGTCTTATTGCTAAATAGTCACGCAAATATCAATGTCATGCAACAGTCATCATTGTATGAAACAGACCCAGTAGGATTTACGGAACAAGGTAAATTTTTGAATATTGTTGTAAAAATAGAGACGTCCTTACAACCTGAAAAGCTATTAAATCAATGCTTACAGATAGAAAAAGACCTTGGTAGAGTACGTGAGTTTAAGTGGGGACCACGAGTAATAGACCTTGACATTTTACTTTATAATCAAGAAAATGTAGTATCAGAGAGTCTCTTGATCCCTCATCCAAGAATGCATGAGAGGGCTTTTGTTCTAATACCTTTATTAGAAATTGCTCCTTATTTAGTGCATCCAATTAAGTTAAGCCCATTCTCTGAACTACTAGATGAAATACCTGACAAAGAAGGTGTTCGGTTATGGAAACAGACAAATGGGGTAGACGTATTCGTGCGTTTCGAAAGTTAAAAGGATATACACAAGAAGGTCTAGCAAAAGAGCTAGGGATTTCTGTGTCTGTCCTTGGTGAAGTAGAGCGAGGTAGTCGTATACCAAAACAGGATCTTCTTGAAAAAGTAGCGAAGACCCTTAACGTTTCGGTAGAGGATTTAGCACCTCCTGATGAACAATAGATTGACACGAGGCTTAATATATATTTAAGGAGGCTGGACAAATGCTGAAAATTGGTGATATTCAAATGGATAACCAGGTGGTTTTAGCTCCAATGGCTGGCGTGTGTAACTCAGCATTCCGACTAACGGTAAAAGAATTTGGTGCGGGCCTAGTTTGTGCAGAAATGGTAAGTGATAAAGGAATTGTCCTTCAAAATAAAAAAACATTAAACATGCTTCAAATAGATGAGCGTGAGTATCCAATGAGTTTGCAAATCTTTGGTGGAGAAAAAGAAACTCTAGTTGAAGCTGCGCGATTTGTAGATAAAAACTCAAATGCAGATATCATCGACATTAACATGGGGTGTCCAGTACCTAAAATCACAAAATGTGATGCAGGTGCTAAATGGTTATTAGATCCGAATAAAATTTATGAGATGGTTGCAGCAGTAGTTGATGCTGTCGATAAACCTGTTACCGTAAAAATGCGTATGGGTTGGGATGACGAGCATATTTTTGCCATAGAAAATGCTAGAGCGATAGAACGAGCTGGCGGTCAAGCTGTTTCCTTACATGGGCGTACACGTGTTCAAATGTACGAAGGTGTAGCAAATTGGGATATTATTCGTGATGTGAAACAATCCGTTAGCATTCCAGTAATCGGAAACGGTGACGTTAAAACACCTGAGGATGCCAAAAGAATGCTTGATGAGACTGGTGTAGATGGTGTCATGATTGGACGCGCTGCATTAGGAAATCCATGGATGATTTATCAAACCGTGAAATATCTTGAAACAGGTGTACTCATTGATGAACCAAATGTTAGAGAGAAAATGGATGTATGTAAATTACACCTTGATCGTTTAATTGAACTTAAAACTGAAAAAGTTGCGGTCCGTGAGTTCAGAAAGCATGCAGCGTGGTACTTAAAGGGTGTTCGTGGAAATGCAAAATATCGCAATGGTATTAATGAATGCAATACACGTCAAGAGGTAGTTAGTCTACTAGATGAGATAGTAGAATCAGTAGAAGCTAAAGAACAACAAGCAAACGTTGGGTAATTCCCTTGAAAATATGGTATTGTAAAAGGCATGAGTCGTGATGAGGATATTCTCTTATGACCTTGCCTTTTTCTTATATAAAAGGGTATATTTTTGAAGGTGTAAAGGTTTACCTAGAGACGTACTACTGAGATTTTCATTAAAACACATGTTATAGGTGTGACAATAGAGTATATTGTGTAAAATAGTAGAGTACATAACCGTTTAATCTAGTAAAGGCTAGTAGGAAAGAAGAATAGGAGTGGAATAAATGAGTTACGAAGAATTAAATGACCAGCTTCGCGTTAGAAGAGAAAAGATGGAAGCTCATCGTGCAAAGGGGCTAGACCCATTTGGAAAACGCTTCGATCGTTCACATAATTCAGAGGATATTAAACAACAATTTGATCAGTTTTCTAAAGAAGAACTTGAATCAAAAGAAGATGAAGTAACAATCGCAGGAAGAATCATGACAAAGCGTGGTAAAGGGAAGGCTGGTTTCGCCCATATCCAAGACCTAGCTGGACAGATTCAAATCTATGTTCGTCAAGATGCAGTAGGGGAAGAGCAATATGAGATCTTCAACAGTGCAGACTTGGGTGATGTTGTAGGAATTAGCGGAACAATCTTTAAAACAAAAGTAGGAGAACTTTCTATTAAAGCGAAAGACTTTCAATTACTTACAAAAGCTCTACGCCCACTTCCAGAGAAGTTCCATGGATTAAAAGATGTAGAACAACGTTATCGCCAACGTTATCTTGACCTGATTACTAGTCAGGAGAGCAAGCAGACATTCATTGCTAGAAGTAAAATCATTCAATCAATGAGACGATACTTAGATGAACAAGGCTATCTTGAAGTTGAAACACCTATGATGCACTCTATTGCAGGAGGAGCATCGGCTCGTCCATTTATAACTCATCATAATGCACTTGATATGACATTATATATGAGAATTGCGATTGAGCTTCACTTAAAGAGATTGATCGTTGGCGGACTTGAAAAGGTATATGAAATTGGTCGTGTATTCCGTAATGAAGGTGTCTCTACTAGACATAACCCTGAATTTACGATGATTGAATTGTATGAAGCGTATGCTGACTATCGCGATATCATGTCATTAACAGAAAATCTTGTGGCTCACATTGCGAAAGAAGTTACAGGGTCTACAACTGTTCAGTATGGAGACTACGAAGTAAATCTACAACCAGAATGGACTCGTCTTCATATGGTTGACGCTGTAAAAGAACATACTGGAGTAGATTTCTGGACTGAAATGTCAGACGAAGAAGCAAGAAGCCTTGCGAAGCAACACGGCATAGAAATCAAAGATACAATGCAGTATGGTCATGTTGTAAACGAGTTCTTCGAGCAAAAAGTTGAAGATAAACTAATTCAGCCAACCTTCATTTATGGACATCCTGTAGAGATTTCCCCATTGGCTAAGAAAAATGATGAAGATCCGCGTTTTACTGATCGATTTGAATTATTTATCGTAGGTCGCGAGCATGCAAATGCCTTTACGGAATTAAATGACCCAATCGATCAAAAAGAACGTTTTGAAGCACAGTTGAAAGAAAAAGAGCAAGGAAATGATGAAGCACATGAAATGGATGAGGACTTCATTGAAGCACTAGAGTATGGCATGCCTCCAACAGGTGGACTAGGAATTGGTATTGATCGTTTAGTTATGCTATTAACGAATTCCCCTTCTATAAGAGATGTACTGTTGTTCCCATTAATGCGCCATCGTGACTAAGCTTACTATAGTTGAAACCTATGCGAGAGTATGGGTTTCTTTTTTTTGTTTAGTACAGGATTATAAAGGGTAAATTTAGTGTGTATAAAAATGTGAAAAAAAGTATTGCATCTTGTTTCAGATGATGATATATTATTATCTGTTGCCGCGAGACATCGACAAACATCAACAAATAAAGTTAAAAAAAGTTGTTGACATTCGCTAGGCGATAATGTAATATATTAAAAGTCGCTTCTGAAAGAAACGGCAAAGAAATTGAACCTTGAAAACTGAACAAAACAAAACGTCAACGTTAAATCTTTTATACGTAAGACATAGTCTTACAAAACAAGTTGAACTAGATTCAACAAATGAGCAAGTCAAACTTTTTTCGGAGAGTTTGATCCTGGCTCAGGACGAACGCTGGCGGCGTGCCTAATACATGCAAGTCGAGCGGACGAAAGGGAGCTTGCTCCCTTTCGTTAGCGGCGGACGGGTGAGTAACACGTGGGTAACCTGCCTGTAAGACTGGGATAACTCCGGGAAACCGGGGCTAATACCGGATAATTCCTTTCCTCGCATGAGGAAAGGTGGAAAGATGGCTTCGGCTATCACTTACAGATGGACCCGCGGCGCATTAGCTAGTTGGTGAGGTAACGGCTCACCAAGGCGACGATGCGTAGCCGACCTGAGAGGGTGATCGGCCACACTGGGACTGAGACACGGCCCAGACTCCTACGGGAGGCAGCAGTAGGGAATCTTCCGCAATGGACGAAAGTCTGACGGAGCAACGCCGCGTGAGTGAAGAAGGTTTTCGGATCGTAAAACTCTGTTGTTAGGGAAGAACAAGTACCGTTCGAATAGGGCGGTACCTTGACGGTACCTAACCAGAAAGCCACGGCTAACTACGTGCCAGCAGCCGCGGTAATACGTAGGTGGCAAGCGTTGTCCGGAATTATTGGGCGTAAAGCGCGCGCAGGCGGTTCCTTAAGTCTGATGTGAAAGCCCACGGCTCAACCGTGGAGGGTCATTGGAAACTGGGGAACTTGAGTGCAGAAGAGGAAAGCGGAATTCCACGTGTAGCGGTGAAATGCGTAGAGATGTGGAGGAACACCAGTGGCGAAGGCGGCTTTCTGGTCTGTAACTGACGCTGAGGCGCGAAAGCGTGGGGAGCAAACAGGATTAGATACCCTGGTAGTCCACGCCGTAAACGATGAGTGCTAAGTGTTGGAGGGTTTCCGCCCTTCAGTGCTGCAGCTAACGCATTAAGCACTCCGCCTGGGGAGTACGGTCGCAAGACTGAAACTCAAAGGAATTGACGGGGGCCCGCACAAGCGGTGGAGCATGTGGTTTAATTCGAAGCAACGCGAAGAACCTTACCAGGTCTTGACATCCTCTGCCAACCCTAGAGATAGGGCGTTCCCCTTCGGGGGACAGAGTGACAGGTGGTGCATGGTTGTCGTCAGCTCGTGTCGTGAGATGTTGGGTTAAGTCCCGCAACGAGCGCAACCCTTGATCTTAGTTGCCAGCATTCAGTTGGGCACTCTAAGGTGACTGCCGGTGACAAACCGGAGGAAGGTGGGGATGACGTCAAATCATCATGCCCCTTATGACCTGGGCTACACACGTGCTACAATGGACGGTACAAAGGGCAGCAAGACCGCGAGGTTTAGCCAATCCCATAAAACCGTTCTCAGTTCGGATTGTAGGCTGCAACTCGCCTACATGAAGCCGGAATCGCTAGTAATCGCGGATCAGCATGCCGCGGTGAATACGTTCCCGGGCCTTGTACACACCGCCCGTCACACCACGAGAGTTTGTAACACCCGAAGTCGGTGGGGTAACCATTTGGAGCCAGCCGCCTAAGGTGGGACAGATGATTGGGGTGAAGTCGTAACAAGGTAGCCGTATCGGAAGGTGCGGCTGGATCACCTCCTTTCTAAGGAAATAATTGAGACGTTGACGCATGAGTTTTGTTCAGTTTTGATGGTTTAATAAAAAACTATCAATAGAAATGATTGTTCTTTGAAAACTAGATAAAGTTAGAAATGAAAGTCAAGAAAGATACCGAGTATCGCCATTTTAGGTTTTAAACCTTAAAACAAAGACCATTTAGTGGTTAAGTTAGAAAGGGCGCACGGTGGATGCCTTGGCACTAGGAGCCGATGAAGGACGGGACTAACACCGATATGCTTCGGGGAGCTGTAAGTAAGCTTTGATCCGGAGATTTCCGAATGTGGGAACACATCACTCGTAATGGAGTGATATCTTCACCTGAATACATAGGGTGTTGAAGGCAGACCCAGGGAACTGAAACATCTAAGTACCTGGAGGAAGAGAAAGCAAACGCGATTCCCTGAGTAGCGGCGAGCGAAACGGGATTAGCCCAAACCAAGAGGCTTGCCTCTTGGGGTTGTAGGACACTCTATACGGAGTTACAAAGGAATGAAGTAGACGAAAAAGTCTGGAAAGGCTTGTCAAAGAAGGTAAAAACCCTGTAGTCGAAACTTCGTTCTCTCTTGAGTGGATCCTGAGTACGGCGGGACACGTGAAATCCCGTCGGAAGCTGGGAGGACCATCTCCCAAGGCTAAATACTCCCTAGTGACCGATAGTGAACCAGTACCGTGAGGGAAAGGTGAAAAGCACCCCGGAAGGGGAGTGAAATAGAACCTGAAACCGTGTGCCTACAAGTAGTCAGAGCCCGTTAACGGGTGATGGCGTGCCTTTTGTAGAATGAACCGGCGAGTTACGATCCCATGCAAGGTTAAGTCGATGAGACGGAGCCGTAGCGAAAGCGAGTCTGAATAGGGCGAATGAGTATGTGGTCGTAGACCCGAAACCAGGTGATCTACCCATGTCCAGGGTGAAGTTCAGGTAACACTGAATGGAGGCCCGAACCCACGCACGTTGAAAAGTGCGGGGATGAGGTGTGGGTAGCGGAGAAATTCCAATCGAACTTGGAGATAGCTGGTTCTCTCCGAAATAGCTTTAGGGCTAGCCTCATGTGTAAGAGTCTTGGAGGTAGAGCACTGTTTGGACTAGGGGCCCTCATC
>CP033051.1:1185000-1250000 GCA_003667865.1 Rossellomorea marisflavi
GTGGTTCCGCATGGAAGGGCCATCGCTCAACGGATAAAAGCTACCCCGGGGATAACAGGCTTATCTCCCCCAAGAGTCCACATCGACGGGGAGGTTTGGCACCTCGATGTCGGCTCATCGCATCCTGGGGCTGTAGTCGGTCCCAAGGGTTGGGCTGTTCGCCCATTAAAGCGGTACGCGAGCTGGGTTCAGAACGTCGTGAGACAGTTCGGTCCCTATCCGTCGTGGGCGTAGGAAATTTGAGAGGAGCTGTCCTTAGTACGAGAGGACCGGGATGGACGCACCGCTGGTGTACCAGTTGTCTTGCCAAAGGCATCGCTGGGTAGCTATGTGCGGAAGGGATAAGTGCTGAAAGCATCTAAGCATGAAGCCCCCCTCAAGATGAGATTTCCCATCACTTTTGTGAGTAAGATCCCTGAAAGATGATCAGGTAGATAGGTCAGAGGTGGAAGCGTGGTGACACGTGGAGCTGACTGATACTAATCGATCGAGGACTTAACCAAAGAGTCAAATGTAACAATGATACTCGACTTTCTGACTTTCACTTTATCTAGTTTTGAGAGAACAACGTTCTCCAAATAAATAGCTGTCTGGTGATGATGGCGAAGAGGTCACACCCGTTCCCATGCCGAACACGGAAGTTAAGCTCTTCAGCGCTGATGGTAGTTAGGGGCTGTCCCCTTGTGAGAGTAAGACGTTGCCAGGCAATAAAAAAAAGATAGTTCAGTCGAGCTATCTTTTTTGTTTGTATTCAAATAGATGAATGACATATTCTGAAATAGCATTGGCCTTTGTAGTGCGGAGGGTTTCGAGGAGCAAGAAGATCAACGAATAGGCTGATGTAGAGATTCGCCGCTCATCGGAAGCCGGAGCCAGCGCAGATGGTAGTGAGGGGCGTCGCATGTGAGAGTAGGACGTCGTCAGGCAATTAGAAAAGAGATAGTTCAATCGAGCTATCTTTTTGTTTGTTTAGCCAAGTACCTGCGGAGGATTTTGTCTGAGGAAGAAGAGGATCACCGATTGAACGGAAGTCTAACGGACATCAGAGCCCTTATTTTAATAAAAATGTACTATTTTTCACTTGAAACGGACATAGATGACCTTATTTAAGGAAAATAGCCTCTCTTAGGCTCATTTATAGCAAAATAAGGTCTCCTATGTCCGATAACATTGAAATATGGGTAATTCCCTGATAAATAAGATCATTTATGTCCGTTAACTCAGTATCAAAGCATCGCAAAGTGTGGCTTCAACATCTCATTAAAAGAATACTAAACCACCACAAGCAAAACGGTTACTTGCGCCTGAATATTAACCAAAAAGGCAAATAAAGAATAAAAAAGGTTCCCAAAGCAATAAATTCAAGTGGCAAAATGTAAAATGGCCAGGGCCCTAAATAATCAAGCATACTTGGATTCACTGGTTTTTTGGAGATGTACATATAGTTTGAACCTATTGCAAGGTTTAGAATAAATATAATACCAGTGTAAATATTCAACACAATAAATGCTTTCCACAATGATCTCAAAGTGGGTTTAAAACCAGTAACAAAAACCAAGTAGAGATTAGCAAGCACTGTAGCACCATGTGAAATGAAAAAATGTACATATCGAAAGTGAGGAAATGTATAAAAACTAATATCTGGAGTAATCATTGCCTGGAGTGCACTACCTACTCCAATGAAATAGGTTAGCTCAAAAAGAAAAAAGCTTCTAAATAATAATGCAAAAGCAGATAAAAGTAATGAGATACTACTTAAATGAAGTGGCAGAGAATATTTTAGTTGCCATGATCCAATATCGTATAACCATAAATGCAAACCAATTTCTGAAAGAATTAAAATAAAGAAAAGAAAACATCTTGATAAATCATCATACCGAGAGAGACGAAGCCGTTTTCTGAGAATGAAAATAAGAAAAGCAAGTATGATTAAAACAAGCAGGGTTATTAGATGCTCTATTGAAAATAAAACAAATACCTCTGTATTCCTTTTTTCAAAATAACGCTCCACAGTAGTCACATCCAACTTGTCGTTTGCAGTAGTATTTTCTAAACCAAGCAAGTCTATAACGAGATCAACATATACGGATTTTTACATAAATGATAAATTTCCAAGGAAATCGAGATTTCATGTTTAGAAAGCTGTATAAAAAGGAAAAACTCTAGAAGTAGGATACATAAATGGGCGAAGAACATCAAAAAAACAAGATACATAATAATTGCAAAGAATTTAAAGCGTCGGTATAATAAAAGTCAAATATAGTCAAAGTCAAAAGAGGGGGAGGATTGAGTGAAAAATATTTCAGACATCATTGAAAATTATTTAAAAAACGTTTTAGAGCTTAGTGAAAGTGAAATAGTTGAAATAAAACGAAGCCAAATAGCGGATAAATTTCAATGTGTACCTTCTCAAATTAATTATGTAATCAATACTCGATTTACTTTAGAGCAAGGCTATATCGTTGAAAGTAAACGAGGAGGGGGCGGATACATCCGTATTATGAAGGTGAAGTCCCACGATCAGATTGATTTACTCGACCATCTAATTGGACTAATTAAAAATACAGTAAGTCAAAACGTAGCATCTAATGTTATTTCTCGCTTAGTAGAAGAGGAAGTCGTATCCCCCAGAGAAGCTAAAATTATGTTAAGTGTAATGGATCGATCAGTCATTATATTAGATTTGCCTGATCGCGACATATTAAGAGCAAGAATGCTAAAAGCAATGCTTAACTCCCTTAAATATAAATAATATCGGGTTGAGAGGTGAGAGAGTTTGATTTGCCAAGAGTGTCAAGAAAGGCCTTCAACTTTACACTTTACGAAAATAGTAAATGGAGAGAAAACAGAGATACATTTATGTGATCAATGTGCACAAGACAAAGGTGATATGTTTATGTTTGATGGCACACCAGGATTTTCAGTAAACAACCTACTGGCTGGTTTGCTCAATATGCATGGATCTACACCGAAGCCTGCAAAAGAGAACTCTATTCCGACACATGATGTTTTGCGATGTGAGAAATGTAGTATGACATTTCAGCAGTTCATTAATATTGGTAGATTCGGATGTGCACAATGCTATGACAGTTTTAAAGAACGTTTAAACCCTGTCTTGAGAAAAATTCATAGTGGGAATATAGAACATCAAGGTAAAGTACCAGAGCGAATTGGTGGAGCAATTCAAGTTAAAAGACAGATCTCTAGCTTAAAAGATACATTACAGAAATTGATAGCTGATGAAGAATTTGAAAACGCAGCAAAGGTTAGAGATGAAATTCGTTCCCTTGAAAAAGAAATGAAACAAGGAGGGAATGAATCATGAGTTTGGAGAAATTTTTAACAAATGCAGTGAGCTCTTGGATGAGTGAAGCAGGGCCAAACTCTGATATCGTCCTAAGTACAAGAGTTCGGTTAGCTAGGAATCTAACAGATTTTAGGTTCTCAACCTTGTATTCTTCTGAAGAGGCTGAGCAAATTGTACAAAAAATTAATGGAATTTTTCATGATTTTCCAGATGAATTTGGTGAAGTTGATTTTATTACAAC
The DNA here is from genome assembly GCA_003667865.1 of Rossellomorea marisflavi. GTDB lineage: Bacteria > Bacillota > Bacilli > Bacillales > Bacillaceae_B > Rossellomorea > Rossellomorea marisflavi_C. The sequence continues at coordinate 1,188,549 of CP033051.1, forward strand.
GAAAGACATGCAGCCGTTACAAAAAAGGGTTCTGATGGAAAAGCATTTAATCAGCCCTAACCTAGCTGAAGACTCTAATTATGGAGCTGTTATCCTTACAGATAAAGAAGATATTAGTATCATGATTAATGAAGAGGACCATATTCGAATTCAATGCCTACAGCCCGGGCTTCAGCTGGAAAAGACTTTAAAAAGAGCTAATGAGATTGATAATTGGTTTGAAAGTCATTTAGATTTTGCATTTGACGAGAATAAAGGGTTTCTCACTACTTGTCCAACGAATGTTGGTACAGGTTTACGTGCATCTGTCATGATGCATTTACCTGGTCTTGTTTTAACCCAGCAAATGAACCGGATTATTCCTGCAATTAGCCAGCTTGGACTTGTTGTAAGAGGAATTTTCGGAGAGGGTAGCGAGGCATTAGGAAATATTTTTCAAATTTCCAACCAGATTACACTAGGTAAATCAGAAGATGACATTGTTGATGACCTAGCAAGTGTCGTTAGACAAATAATTGCACAAGAGCTTTCAGCAAGAGAAGCATTAGTTAAAACATCGAACATACAATTAGAAGATAGAGTGTTTCGATCCTTAGGTGTTTTAGAAAATAGTCGAATCATTCAATCAAAGGAAGCAGCCCAATGCTTATCAGATGTTAGGCTTGGTATTGATTTAGGTATAATCAAAAATATTTCAAGAAGCATCTTAAATGAGTTAATGATTTTGACACAGCCAGGATTTTTACAACAGTATTCAGGTGGCCACTTACACCCTAATGAACGAGATATAAGAAGAGCTTCTTTAATTCGAGATCGATTAAAACTAGAGGACCAACTAAAAGAGGAGGATTTATAATATGATGTTTGGAAGATTTACTGAAAGAGCTCAAAAAGTATTAGCACTTGCTCAAGAAGAAGCGATTCGCCTAGCGCATAGTAATATCGGAACAGAACATATATTGCTTGGACTTGTCCGAGAGGGTGAAGGGATAGCAGCGAAAGCTCTTAATGCATTAGGGCTAAGCTCTGAAAAAATCCAAACCGAAGTAGAAGGACTAATTGGAAAAGGCTCAGAAAAGTCGCAAACCATTCACTACACGCCAAGAGCAAAGAAAGTCATTGAGCTCTCAATGGATGAGGCAAGAAAATTAGGTCATTCCTATGTTGGAACAGAGCATATTCTACTAGGTCTTATTCGTGAAGGAGAAGGCGTTGCTTCAAGAGTACTAAATAACTTAGGAGTAAGTTTAAATAAAGCAAGACAGCAAGTTCTTCAGCTACTAGGTAGTAATGATTCAAATAATCATCAAGGTGGAACGGCATCAAGTGCAAACACACCTACTCTAGATAGCTTAGCACGTGACCTAACAGCAATTGCACGTGAAGGTAGCCTAGACCCTGTAATCGGAAGAAGTAAAGAGATTCAAAGGGTTATTGAAGTATTAAGTAGAAGAACAAAAAACAATCCGGTTCTAATTGGAGAACCAGGAGTTGGTAAGACTGCGATTGCCGAAGGACTGGCACAACAAATTGTTGAAAACGAAGTTCCAGAAATTTTAAGAGATAAACGTGTCATGACACTTGATATGGGAACAGTTGTTGCGGGGACAAAATACCGCGGTGAATTTGAAGATCGTTTGAAAAAGGTAATGGATGAAATTCGTCAAGCTGGAAATATTATTCTGTTCATTGATGAGCTTCATACTTTAATTGGAGCCGGTGGAGCAGAAGGAGCAATTGATGCTTCCAATATTTTAAAACCATCGCTTGCTAGAGGCGAGCTTCAATGTATTGGAGCAACAACACTTGATGAGTATCGTAAATATATTGAAAAGGATGCAGCACTTGAGCGTCGTTTCCAACCAATTCAAGTAGATGAGCCGACTAATGAAGAATCAATTCAAATCTTAAAAGGATTAAGAGATCGATATGAAGCGCATCATCGTGTCTCTATTACAGACGAAGCAATTGATGCAGCTGTAAAGTTTTCAGACCGCTATATTTCAGACCGCTTCCTTCCAGACAAGGCAATTGACCTTATTGATGAAGCAGGTTCAAAAGTGCGTTTACGTTCGTATACAACACCACCGAATTTAAAAGAGCTTGAAGTAAAGCTTGAAGAGATTAGAAAAGAAAAGGATGCTGCTGTTCAAAGCCAAGAGTTTGAGAAAGCTGCGTCACTAAGAGATTCAGAACAAAAGCTTCGTGAAGAATTAGAAGAAACAAAGAATAATTGGAAAGAAAAACAAGGCCAAGAAAACACAGAGGTTACGGTTGAAGATATTGCTCGTGTTGTTTCAAGCTGGACTGGAATTCCGGTATCAAAGCTTGCTGAGACAGAAACTGAGAAACTATTGAAGCTAGAGGAAATTTTACACGATCGAGTTATTGGTCAGTCAGAAGCTGTAAAAGCGGTGTCCAAAGCTGTAAGACGTGCCCGTGCTGGTTTGAAAGATCCGAAGAGACCGATTGGCTCCTTTGTATTCCTCGGACCTACTGGTGTAGGGAAAACAGAGCTTGCACGTGCATTGGCGGAAGCAATGTTTGGTGAAGAAGAAGCGATGATTCGAATTGATATGTCAGAGTATATGGAAAAGCATTCGACATCACGTTTAGTTGGTTCACCTCCTGGTTATGTAGGGTATGAAGAAGGCGGCCAATTAACGGAAAAAGTACGTCGTAAGCCATATTCAGTTGTCCTTCTTGATGAGATTGAAAAGGCTCACCCAGATGTCTTTAATATCCTATTACAGGTATTAGAGGATGGGCGTCTAACAGACTCTAAAGGTAGAACAGTAGACTTTAGAAACACGGTCTTAATCATGACATCAAACGTTGGGGCAGAAGCTCTTAAACGTAACAAATATGTAGGATTTAATATTGGAGATGGAGAACAAGACTACAAGGATATGAAAGGAAAAGTTATGGAGGAATTAAAGCGTGCATTCCGTCCAGAATTCCTAAACCGTATCGATGAAATTATTGTGTTCCATTCACTTGAAAAAGATCACCTAAAAGAAATCGTCACACTGATGTCTAATCAGCTTACAAAACGTTTAAAAGAACAGGATATTCATTTAGAGCTATCTGAAGCGGCTAAGGTTAAGATTGCTGAGGAAGGATTTGATCCTGAATACGGGGCTCGTCCAATTCGAAGAGCGATTCAGAAACATATAGAAGATCGTTTATCTGAGGAGCTTCTAAAAGGAACAGTTCTAACAGGTCAAAACATTATTATGGATGTAGTGGATAATGAATTTACTGTTAAACTAGAGGAAGAAACAACAAAACAAGTGTAATCAACGTGAAGAGGTCCTAATCACAGGAGAGACATGTGATGGGGCCTCTTTTCCTCTCAAATATTGCGATTCATTTTTAGAACACAATGGGTTCTCGTTTGAAACTGGGAAATAAAATCGATACAATCTTCTCAAGTAAGTATGTTTAAAGCAAAATAACATAAGGTAGTAAGGAGGGAATATTCGTTGGCGAAAAAAAAGACAAAATTCATCTGTCAATCTTGTGGCTATGAGTCTGCTAAGTGGATGGGCCGTTGTCCTGGCTGTGGTGAGTGGAATGCCATGACAGAAGAAATAGAAGTGTTAAACAAAAAACAACCTCGAGGTGCTTTTTTGCATTCCAACCAAGACGGAATATCAAAGGCTGAGAGGCTTATTTCGATAGAATCAAAGCAAGAGCCGAGAATACGAACACAATCGAAGGAATTGAACCGTGTTTTGGGAAGCGGAATTGTTCCGGGGTCCCTAATCCTTATTGGGGGAGATCCTGGTATTGGGAAGTCGACGTTATTATTACAGGTATCCTCTCAATTGGCTGATCAAAACTATAAGGTTTTATATATATCTGGTGAAGAATCTATAAAACAAACAAAGCTTCGTGCTGACCGCTTAGATATTAAAGCCGAAGAACTGTATATCTACTCTGAAACCAATCTGGAATCCATTCATGAAACAATCGAAAGTTTATCTCCTCAATTTGTTATTGTTGACTCAATCCAAACGATTTTCCACCCTGACGTAACATCTGCTCCCGGAAGTGTGTCACAGGTACGAGAATCAACCTCTGAATTAATGCGAATTGCAAAGACAAAAGGGATTGCAATTTTTATAGTAGGCCATGTGACAAAAGAAGGATCTATAGCAGGGCCTCGTATCCTTGAGCATATGGTTGATACCGTTCTATATTTTGAAGGCGAGAGACATCATTCTTATCGCATTCTACGAGCAGTTAAGAACAGGTTTGGGTCAACCAATGAGATGGGTATCTTTGAAATGAAGGAGTTAGGCCTTGAAGAAGTGGAAAACCCTTCAGAAATATTTTTAGAGGAGCGGTCGCAAGGAGCATCTGGATCGACAGTTGTAGCATCAATGGAAGGAACACGACCTGTACTTGTTGAAATCCAAGCACTTGTTACTCCGACGAGCTTTAATAATCCGAGAAGAATGGCAACAGGAATTGACCATAGTCGCGTGTCATTAATTATGGCTGTTCTAGAGAAGCGGGGAGGCTTGTTGCTCCAAAATCAGGATGCTTATTTAAAAGTTGCTGGTGGTGTGAAACTCGATGAACCTGCCATTGACTTAGCTGTTGCAACGAGCATTGCCTCAAGCTTCCGTGATCAGCCTTCAAGTGCTCATGATTGTATCATTGGGGAAGTTGGACTAACAGGAGAGATTCGAAGAGTATCTAGAATTGAACAAAGAGTTCAAGAAGCAGCAAAACTAGGGTTTAAACGGGTCATTATTCCACAAAATAATCTTGGAGGATGGAATGCACCATCTGAAATAGAGGTTGTAGGTGTAACCAACATCAATCAAGCATTAAAGATTATATTAGGAGGATAAAGAGATGGAAGATAAGAAAACTGGCGATAAATCAATGGCTGATATTTTACAATTTGTAGCCCCTGGTGCACCGATTCGTGACGGAATCGATAATGTTTTGCGTGCAAAGACTGGGGGGTTAATTGTTATTGGTTATAACGATAGAGTAAAATCAGTCGTTGATGGCGGTTTTCATATCGATTGTGCTTTTTCTCCTAGTTATCTATATGAGTTAGCCAAAATGGATGGGGCCATCATACTGAATAGTAAAGGAAATAAAATAATTTTAGCGAATGCTCAGTTAGCACCAGAAATAACGGTCCCTTCATCTGAAACAGGTATGCGCCATCGTACAGCAGAACGTGTAGCAAAGCAAACAGGTGCACTTGTCATCGCCATCTCTCAGCGACGAAATGTTATTACATTGTATAAAGAAAACTTCCGCTATGCCTTAAAGGATATCTCGGTTATTTTAACAAAAGCAAATCAAGCTATTCAGACACTAGAAAAGTATAAGGTTGTACTAGATCAGAGCATCTCAAATCTTTCAGTTCTAGAGTTTGAAGAGCTAGTTACCTACAGTGACCTACTTCAAGTGCTACACCGCTTTGAAATGGTATTGCGTATTAAAAATGAACTATTAACATATTTAAGTGAGCTAGGGACTGAAGGTCGGTTAATCCGTCTACAAATGAATGAGCTACTCTCGGATATAGAGGATGAAGCAGTCTTAATTATCCGCGATTATGCACTAGAACGAGACATCAAACCATTTGAAATATTATTCAAGTTTCAAGAGATGGTCGATACTGAAGTACTAGATGATACCGTTTTATTGAAAATTTTAGGACACACTGGCTATGTTCATCTTGATAGTGGAATATGTCCAAGAGGATATAGAATGCTTAACAAAATACCAAGACTTCCAATTGTCATTATCGAAAATCTAATTACAACCTTTGAAACACTTCCACATATAGTGAAAGCATCTGTTGAAGAACTAGATGATGTCGATGGCATTGGGGATGTACGTGCACGAAAGATCAAAGAAGGATTTAAACTCATTAAAGAGCAGATTTTTGCAGAACGCCAACTATAAAATGATGGTAGAAAAGTACTATTAGTATATGTTACAATGTTTATTTGCCTAAAAATTGACATCGTAACGTTGAGATGATAGCCTTCTTAATAAGATATAATCATTTCTAATTATACTAATATAACATTTTCATTGCTCTTTCATTACATTCTAAAAATATTCATGTTTCTGACGTTTCAAAAGTGGGAAATTGTTTATAATGAATAAAAGGGAGGTGAGGGGATGTTAAAAAGAATCGTTCAAGCGTGTTTCCTTATAGTAGGAGGTACACTAGGAATCTTTTTACTTTCTGACTTATTAGCACTGATGAATTTCTCAGAAGGTACTCTATTTAATAACCCTTATACAACTGCCATTTTAGGAGCTATTATTTTTTATATTATAACTTTCTGGGCAGTTGACTATATTGTTAATTTTGTAAAATGGTTTGAAGATACACTGGTAAAAGCCCCTGTTACAGATATTTTATTCGGTAGCTTAGGTTTGATTTTAGGTTTAATTGTTGCATTTTTAGGTGGAATTCCATTTAACTCTATGGAGATACCAATTGTGAACACAGTTGTACCAATCCTATTGACTCTTCTTGCAGGTTACCTTGGATTCCAAGTTGGCTTTAAGAAGCGTGATGAGCTTATTAACTTATTCTCAATAGGCGGTCGCAACAAGAAAAAGGCAGTGGAAGAAGAACCAGAAAATCCTGTGAACAGACTTAAAATTCTTGATACAAGTGTTATTATTGATGGACGTATTGCAGACATTTGTCAAACCAAATTCTTAGAAGGTGTTATTGTCATCCCTCAATTTGTTCTAGAAGAACTCCAACATATAGCGGATTCTTCTGATGTTCTAAAACGAAATCGAGGGCGAAGAGGTCTAGATATACTTAACCGAATCCAAAAAGAGTTAGCCGTTGAAGTACAAATTTATGAAGGTGACTTCGAGGAGATACAAGAGGTAGATAGTAAGCTTGTAAAGCTAGCGAAAATCACCAACGGTATGGTTGTAACAAACGATTTTAACCTGAATAAAGTATGTGACCTGCAAAATGTAGCTGTTTTAAATATTAATGACCTTGCAAATGCGGTAAAACCAGTCGTATTACCAGGTGAAGAGCTTAAGGTTCAAGTAATCAAAGATGGTAAAGAGCAAAATCAAGGTATTGCCTATTTAGATGACGGCACGATGATTGTTGTGGAGGAAGGAAGAAATTATATTGGTAAATATATTGATGTTCTTGTAACATCAGTCCTTCAAACGTCTGCAGGGCGTATGATTTTTGCCAAGCCCAAAGCATTAGAAAAAGCACTATAATAGACCTTACATTAATGACGCAGTTACTCTCGATGAAACAGCAATTTCATCGGTGTAACTAGCGTCATTCTAATTGTATATAGGAACATTTTCAGTCATAATGACAATATATGAATTGTCTTTATAAAGGGAGTAATAGAATGAACTACCAAGTGGTAATTCCTGCAGCAGGTAGAGGGAAACGAATGAAGGCAAGTAAGAACAAGCTTCTTCTTGAATTACAGGGTTGTCCGATTATTATTCATACATTAAAGGTGTTTGAACAGGACCCGAATTGCAATGGCATCTATTTAGCAATCAACGAAGATGATCGAGCTGAGCTTGAAAAACATATAGCTCATCATCAATTACATAAAGTACAAAAATTAGTGCAGGGTGGCGAGGAACGGCAGCATAGTGTATGTAATGCCCTAAAGCATGTAACGGAGGAACTGGTCCTTGTTCATGATGGAGCACGTCCGTTTATCAAACAGACTGTTATTAAAAGTTTAGTTAGTCATGCAAGTCAATCGGGAGCTGCCATCGCGGCCGTACCGGTAAAAGACACAATAAAGAAAGTAATAAATAATGAAGTGGAAGAAACGATTGACCGATCCAGCCTATGGATGGTTCAGACTCCTCAGGCGTTCCGTACTTCTTTATTAATTCAATCACATGAAGAAGCTCAGGCTGAACAATATCTTGGCACTGATGAAGCTTCACTAGTTGAGCGAATGGACGTAACAGTAGGAATTGTTGAAAGTGATTATGACAATATCAAATTAACTACGCCAGAAGATTTATACTTTGCAGAAGCAATTCTACGAAAACATTCCAATATAATAATATAGGGGGAACAAGGATGTTTCGAATTGGACAAGGCTTTGATGTACATAAACTTGTAGAAGATCGTCCACTTATTCTAGGTGGTATCACCATTCCATATGAGAAAGGCCTATTAGGTCATTCAGATGCAGACGTCCTGCTACACACGATTGCAGATGCTTGCTTAGGTGCTATCGCATCAGGAGACATCGGAAAACACTTTCCAGACACAGATCCAGAATTTAAAGACGCGGATTCAGCAAAACTTCTAACTCATGTGTGGGAGCTAGTTAAAGAACAAGGCTATGAATTAGCAAACATCGACGCAACCATCATCGCAGAACAACCCAAAATGAGACCATACATAGACCAAATGAGAGAAAGAATCGCCACACTACTAGAAGCAGACATAACCCAAATAAACGTAAAAGCAACAACCTCAGAAAAACTAGGCTTCACAGGAAGAGGAGAAGGCATAGCCTGCCAATCAACCATCCTGATACAAAAAACTCAGGTCTAGAACGTATGTGTTACAAGTTATCAATTGCATAATTTGTAGAGGTGGATATAGGTGGAGTTCAATAGAGATTGATCTATTCTTGTAAATGATAGAGAAATACTCATTGTATAAGAATTAGTTACATAGTAAAACTACAGAGTTGCTTGGAGCGGAAGGGTGCTTGACTCCTGCGGGATTAGTGGGTCAGGTGAGACCCGGATGAGCGTAGCGAAGAGGAGGCTCACCGCCCACCCGCGGAAAGCAAGCACCCTGGAGCGCAAAGCAACGGACTTCTTAAAAAGCTTTCCTACACCAAAATAATATAATAATTTTGAACAAGCTTTATTCCTAAAACAGTCGGTGGTACAATATTTCAGAGATTATACATATACAAAAATTAATAGGAGGACTCCCCATGACACAAGAAATCAGAGTACGCTACGCCCCAAGTCCAACAGGACATTTACATATCGGAAACGCAAGAACAGCCCTATTCAACTACCTATACGCACGCAACACAGGTGGTAAATTCATCATCCGTATCGAAGACACAGACAAAAAACGTAACATCGAAGGCGGAGAAGAAAGCCAGCTCCAATACCTAAAATGGCTAGGGATTGACTGGGACGAAAGCATCGATAAAGACGGAGGCTATGGCCCTTATCGTCAATCCGAACGAAACCACATATACAAAAAATACTATGATGAACTATTAGAAAGCGGTTCAGCATATAAATGCTACTGTACAGAAGAAGAGCTAGAAGCAGAACGCGAAGCACAATCAGCTCGTGGAGAAATGCCAAGATACTCAAATAAATGCCGAAACCTTACAGATGAAGAAAGAGCCAAACTAGAGCAAGAAGGCCGTGAGCCAAGCATTCGTTTTAAAGTGCCTGCAGGTAAAGTATACTCATTCAATGATATCGTAAAAGAAGAAGTATCCTTTGAAGCGGATGGCATCGGTGACTTTGTCATTGTTAAAAAAGACGGAACACCTACGTATAACTTTGCAGTCGCTGTAGATGACTACCTTATGAAAATCACACATGTTCTTCGTGGTGATGACCATATCTCAAATACACCAAAGCAAATGATGATCTATGAAGCTTTAGGCTGGGAAGCTCCTGTGTTTGGGCACATGACATTAATCGTGAATGAAAATCGAAAAAAATTAAGTAAACGTGATGAGTCTATCATTCAATTTATCGAGCAGTATGAAGCGCTTGGTTATTTACCGGAAGCCCTTTTCAATTTTATTGCTTTACTTGGTTGGTCTCCAAAAGGGGAAGAAGAAATCTTTACAAAAGAAGAATTCATTGAAATCTTTGATCCAGAACGTTTATCGACTTCACCGGCTGTATTCGATAAACAAAAACTAACATGGATGAACAATCAGTACTTGAAAAAGCTTGATCTAAGTCAAGTAGTGGAACTTGCACTTCCGCATCTCATTAAGTCCGGAAAGCTAAGTGAGAACTTGTCAGCTGATGAGCGCAAATGGGCAGAAGGTGTTATTGGCTTATATCAAGAGCAAATGAGCTATGGAGCCGAGATTGTGGAACTATCAGAAATGTTCTTCAAGGATGATATTAGCTATGAAGAAGAAGCAAAAGCAGTACTTGAAGAAGAACAAGTTCCAGAAGTTCTTTCTGCATTCGTAGAAGAAATCGACAAGCTAGAAATCTATGAGGCAGCAGAAATAAAATCAGCCATTAAAGCTGTTCAGAAATCAACTGGTCATAAAGGGAAAAAGTTGTTTATGCCAATTCGTGTGGCAGTATCAGGGCAAACTCATGGACCAGAATTACCGAATGCAATTGAATTATTAGGGAAAGATAAAGTAAAACATCGAATTCAGAGTCTTTTGGGTTAACATTTTGATGAAAATATAATATATTAAAAGTATTCCTAATTAAACATGTAAAAGCGAAGATGAGGAGAAGTAAAAAGACAATGTCTCAAAATGAACAGGAACCGTTCATTGAAAGAGAGAACCATCACCGGCTGAAAGTGGTTTAGACCTCTTGTCTTTTGAAATGCACCTCAGAGTCCTTTGTTGAAAATAGAGTAGACATTGGCGGGGAACCTACGTTAAAGGTGAGAGTTGGAAGAGGGGACACACCCCTTTTTAATCAGAGTGGAACCGCGCCAAAAAAGCGTCTCTGTCAGTAATGACAGGGGCGCTTTTTTTATTGATTAGGTTAAAACACGAAGGGAGATCATTCAGGTGGCATTCTTTAAAATGATAAAAGAAGATATCGAAACAGTCTTTGATCAAGACCCCGCTGCCAGAAGTGCGATTGAAGTCGTCTTAACATATTCAGGCTTACACGCAATTTGGGCTCATCGTATTGCTCACTTCTTTTACAAACGTAAGTTTTTATTTATTGCAAGGATCATTTCACAACTAAGCCGCTTTTTTACCGGAGTGGAGATTCATCCTGGTGCAAAAATCGGTCGTAGATTTTTTATTGATCATGGAATGGGTGTAGTGATCGGTGAAACCTGTGAAATCGGAGATAATGTTACGATCTTCCAGGGAGTGACGCTTGGAGGAACAGGGAAAGAAAAAGGCAAAAGGCATCCTACAGTAAGAGATCATGCCTTAATTGCAACAGGTGCAAAGGTCCTTGGGTCCATTGAAGTAGGAGAATATTCTAAAATAGGGGCAGGTTCAGTTGTATTAAAAAATGTCCCACCAAATTCAACTGTTGTTGGTATTCCAGGAGAGGTCGTCATACAAGATGGAGTTAGAGTGAAGAAGGATCTAAATCATTGTGACTTGCCAGATCCAGTGAACGATCGCCTTAGACAAATGCAAGGTGAAATTGATGAACTTAAAAAAATGCTACAAGAGCAGCAAAAGGAAAGGAGTCGTACGACATCATGACCATTGAAATTTATAACACGTTAACTAGAAAAAAAGAACCCTTCATCCCACTAGAGGAAGGGAAAGTGAAAATGTATGTATGTGGTCCAACCGTATACAACTATATTCATATTGGAAATGCTAGACCAGCTATTGTTTTTGATACAGTTCGTCGCTATCTTGACTACCGTGGCTATGATGTTACATTTGTATCGAATTTTACGGATGTAGATGATAAGCTGATTCGAGCTGCGAATGAGTTAGGTGAAGATGTACCAACAATCTCTAAACGCTTCATTCAAGCTTATCATGAAGATGTTGAGGCTCTAGGCTGCCAACGAGCAGATATACACCCCACAGTTACCGAGAATATTCAAACAATCATTGAATTTATTGAAGCACTTATTGAAAAGGGCTATGCATATGAATCACAAGGTGATGTATATTACCGTACTCGTAAATTTGAAGGTTACGGAAAGCTTTCTCATCAATCCGTCGACGAATTAAAACTAGGTGCACGTATTGAAGTGGGAGAAAAGAAAGAAGATGCTCTTGATTTTGTACTGTGGAAAGCGGCTAAAGAAGGGGAAATCTCTTGGAGTAGTCCATGGGGCGAAGGAAGACCGGGATGGCATATTGAATGTTCCGCTATGGCAAAGCGTTATTTAGGTGAAACAATCGATATTCATGCTGGTGGCCAGGACTTAACATTCCCTCACCACGAGAATGAAATTGCTCAGTCAGAGGCCGTATCTGGAAAACCATTTGCAAAGTATTGGATGCATAATGGGTATATTAATATTGATAACGAAAAAATGTCAAAGTCACTTGGGAACTTTGTATTAGTACATGACATTATAAAAGAGCAGGATCCACAAGTATTACGATTCTTTATGTTATCTGTACATTATCGTCATCCTATTAATTATAATTTAGAGCTGTTGTCAAATGCTGCATCAGCACTTGATCGTATTAAAACAGCTTATCATAACCTTCAGCATCGAAGAGAATCTAGTATGAATCTAGATCAGGATCAAGCAAAGTGGTTAGATAAAATACAATCTTTAAAAGAAGATTTTATTACAGCTATGGATGACGATTTCAATACAGCGAACGGTATTTCAGTTCTTTTTGAACTTTCCAAGCAAGCGAATTATTATGTGTTAGAAAAAAATACATCGACAGAAACAATTGATGCATTCTTACAGCAGTTTAAAGAATTCTTCTCAGTATTGGGTCTCTCGTTAGAAGCGGAAAAGGAACTTCTTGATGAAGAGATTGAAGCATTACTGGAAAAACGAATTCAAGCTCGAAAAGACCGTAACTTTCAGTTAGCAGATGAAATTCGCGACCAGTTAAAGGACATGAATATCATCCTTGAGGATACAGCACAAGGTACCCGTTGGAAGCGAGGATCATAATTCAATGCAACGAGAACTGAATGAACAAATTGATGCAAAACAAATGAATGCGTTAGCACTTGCCTATATGGGGGATGCTGTCTATGAGGTATATGTTAGACAGCTCCTTCTAACAAAGGGAAAAATCAAACCAAACCAATTACATCGAGCAGCAACAAACTATGTGTCTGCGAAAGCACAGGCATCCATTTTAAAAGAACTTACTGATCAAGAATTGCTTACAGAGAATGAAATATCAATCGTTAAAAGGGGCAGAAATGCTAAATCAGGAACGACCCCAAAAAATACGGATGTACAAACATACCGACATAGCTCTGCATTTGAAGCGTTAATTGGATACTTATTTTTGACCGACCAAACAGAACGAATGGAAGCATTGTTGACAATTATTTTTGAACAAGAACGATAAGAAAGGAGGATGTACGATGAGTAAAGAAAATAATGATTTTATTGCAGGAAGAAATCCAGTCATAGAAGCATTGAAAGCAGGCCGTGACATTAATAAGATATGGATTGCAGAAGGATCTCAAAAAGGATCCGTTCAACAAATTATTGGACTAGCAAAAGACTTAAACGTAATGGTTCAATATGTGCCAAAGAAAAAAATTGAGCAAATGGTACAAGAAAACCATCAGGGGGTTGTCGCTCAAGTTGCAGCCTACCAGTATGCTGAATTAGAAGACTTATTTAAAAAAGCTGAAAAGGCAAATGAAGATCCTTTCTTTATTTTATTGGATGAATTAGAAGACCCTCATAATTTAGGGTCTGTGATGAGAACGGCTGATGCAGTGGGAGCACACGGCATTATCATTCCAAAGCGTAGAGCTGTTGGACTAACACATACTGTTGCAAAGGCATCAACAGGAGCGATAGAGCATATCCCTGTAGCAAGAGTAACGAATCTTGCTCAAACGGTTGATAAGCTAAAGGAAAAAGGTCTTTGGATTGCCGGAACCGACGCAAAAGGAAAACAAGATTTCCGACAGCTTGATGGTACACTTCCAATCTGTCTCATTATTGGTAGTGAAGGGAAGGGTATGAGTCGATTACTAGGTGACAAATGCGACTTTCTAATTCATTTACCTATGAAAGGGCATGTAACATCTCTTAATGCTTCTGTAGCAGCGAGTATCCTTATGTATGAGGTCTTTAGAAAACGCTATCCACTAGGAGAGTAGGGTCATGAATATACTCATAGTGGATGGCTATAATATCATCGGTGCATGGCCGGAGCTTAATGCTTTAAAGAGAAAAGACCTATCAGCAGCACGTGATCGGCTAGTTGAAAAGATGGCAGAATATCAAGGGTATACAGGCTACCGCGTCATTGTTGTTTTTGATGCTTATTATGTTCAAGGTATTGAGCGTAAATTTAAAAATAGCAAAGTGGATGTTCTGTTTACACGAGAAAATGAGACAGCGGATGAAAGAATAGAAAAACTTGCAATTGAATTAAATAATATCAAGACACAAATCTATGTCGCCACTTCGGATTATACGGAGCAATGGGCAATTTTTGGACAAGGGGCATTAAGAAAGTCTGCAAGAGAACTTTTAACAGAGATGAATTCAATAGAAAAAAAGATATCCAAAAAAGTCCAGAAAAGCGTACAGGATAGGCCTTCATCCAAAATTCAGTTACCTGATGAAGTTGCAGAAATTTTCGAAAAATGGCGTCGGGGACAACAATGAGCGGTTGACGTTAGAAAATTATGTACTGTATAATATTTCTATCGATGGTTTTGCACGGGGGGATTTGTGTGAGCGAAGACAGCTGGGTGGGAATCGGTAGAAATAAAAACGAATACGAGCTTATGGATGATGAAGCAATTATTGAAGCGGTTCACAAAGGCCAAAGTGAAGCGTTAGATCATCTTATTAATAAGTATCGTAATTTTGTAAGAGCAAAGGCACGCTCTTATTTTTTAATAGGTGCCGATAAGGAAGATATTGTTCAAGAAGGAATGATTGGACTCTATAAAGCAATACGAGATTATAAAGAGGACAAGCTTACATCCTTCAAAGCTTTTGCAGAATTATGTATTACACGTCAAATTATTACCGCTATAAAAACCGCAACAAGACAAAAGCACATCCCGTTAAATTCTTACGTATCGTTGGACAAGCCGATATACGATGATGAGTCAGACCGGACATTACTTGATGTCATTTCGGGTGTTAAGGCTACAGATCCGGAAGAGCTTATTATTAATCGTGAAGAGTTTGATAGTATGGAAGATAAAATGGCTGAATTATTAAGTGATTTAGAGAGGAAAGTTTTGTCACTCTATCTCGATGGCCAATCTTACCAAGAGATTTCAGAAGAGTTAAATCGCCACGTGAAATCAATAGATAATGCTCTTCAACGAGTAAAGCGTAAGTTAGAACGTTATCTAGAAGTACGGGAAATGACATTGTAAGCTTGGTAGGCAATGTTGACACTCTCATTGTACCGTGTTATTTTTGATAAGAATTTATAATATTATTTGCAAGCTTAATAGGTGATAACATGTCTAATAAGTTAATCTTAGCCTGCAGTCAATGTGGATCTAGAAATTATTCTGTTCCAAAAGCAGCTAAGGACAATCAAAAACGATTAGAATTAAAGAAGTTTTGCAATACGTGTAATCAGCACACGATTCATAAAGAAACAATCTAAGAGACGCTTGGATATAAGTTGGAGGTTACTTACCAATGATTAAATTTTTAAACAATGTTTCATCAGAGATGAGAAAAGTCAGCTGGCCAAAACGTAAAGAATTAACTCGATATACGATTACCGTTCTGTCGACAGTGGTTTTTGTCGCTGTTTTCTTTGCAATCATTGATTTTGGTTTATCTGAACTTATTAACGTAATCCTTAAGTAATTTATTGTTGTTCTGCGTTTTTGTTGTATATTGGAAGAAAAAACATGGTATAATGAAGAATAATACAGCACAAGCCCTTTCAAGCCCGTTTAACGGGTTTTTTCATTTGGAGAAAATTAAGGCTGTTTGTATGCTAAATTGTGAGGAGGGACGGACGTTTAGTCCTATTCAATGGAAAAGAATTGGTACGTTGTCCATACATACTCAGGATACGAAAATAAGGTAAAAGCAAACCTTGAGAAGCGTGTAGAATCTATGGGGATGCAGGATAAGATTTTTCGTGTAATTGTTCCTGAAGAAGAAGAGACAGAGATTAAGAATGGTAAAAAGAAAGTTGTAAAGAAAAAGGTATTTCCAGGTTACGTCATTGTTGAAATCGTGATGACAGATGACTCTTGGTATGTTGTTCGTAATACACCTGGAGTTACAGGGTTTGTTGGATCAACAGGATCAGGCTCTAAACCGACACCTTTGTTACCTGAAGAAGTAACACATCTTCTGAAACAACTTGGTGTTGAACAAAGAAAAATCGAAGTTGATTTTGAACTTGGTGAAAATGTAAAGGTAAACGAAGGTCCGTTTGCGAACTTTACAGGTTCAATTGAGGAAATCGACGAAGCAAAGGCAAAAGTAAAAGTGCTTGTAAATATGTTTGGTCGTGAAACGCCAGTTGAGTTAGATTTTACACAGGTAGAAAAATTATAACGAAAAGAACTTGAAATAGAATTCAAAAAGTGATAATATTTCATAAGTCAGTGCGTCTTAATAAACAGGCAACTGAAATGTAATCGTTCTTTTCCAAACGGATAAGACGTTTGTTATTAAGAGTGGGAGGGTGAAAACCCAAAAAACCACATCACGGACTAAGGAGGTGTGTCTCGTGGCTAAAAAAGTAATTAAAATGGTAAAATTACAAATTCCTGCTGGTAAAGCAAATCCAGCACCACCGGTTGGTCCTGCATTAGGTCAAGCTGGTGTTAATATCATGGGATTCTGTAAGGAGTTCAACGCTCGTACAGCTGACCAAGCTGGTTTAATCATTCCGGTTGAAATCACGGTATTTGAGGACCGTTCATTTACATTCATCACAAAAACTCCACCTGCTGCTGTTCTTCTAAAGAAAGCTGCTGGTATCGAGTCAGGATCAGGTGAACCAAATCGTAACAAAGTCGCTACTTTAAAGCGTGACAAGGTACGTGAAATCGCTGAAACAAAAATGCCTGATTTAAATGCTGCTAGTGTTGAATCTGCTATGCGCATGGTAGAAGGAACTGCACGTAGTATGGGTATCGTTATCGAAGACTAATACCCAGTAGTTGTAGTTTTCTTATGAACGGAGGTTGCGAAGATGGAATTTGTCTCTCGCAACCTTTATTCGTGGGAGGTTATTCCGCTAAAACCACATTCGAGGAGGAAATGAAAATGGCTAAAAAAGGTAAAAAGTATCTTGAAGCTCAAAAGCTTGTAGATCGTACACAAGCATATTCTGTTGAAGAAGCAATTGAACTAGTTAAAAAGACTAGCGTTGCTAAATTTGATGCTACAGTTGAAGTAGCATTCCGTTTAGGTGTTGACACACGTAAAAATGATCAACAAATCCGTGGAGCAGTAGTACTTCCAAACGGAACTGGTAAAACTCAAAAAGTATTAGTATTTGCTAAAGGTGAAAAAGCGAAAGAAGCTGAAGCAGCTGGTGCAGATTTTGTAGGAGATGCAGATTTAATCGCGAAAATCACGCAAGGTTGGTTTGAGTTTGATGTAATCGTTGCTACTCCTGATATGATGGGTGAAGTTGGTAAACTTGGTCGTGTATTAGGACCTAAAGGTTTAATGCCAAACCCTAAAACAGGAACTGTTACATTTGATGTAGAAAAAGCTGTTAACGAAATCAAAGCAGGTAAAGTAGAGTACCGTGCTGATAAAGCTGGTAACATACATGCTCCGATTGGTAAAGTATCCTTCGATAACGAGAAGTTAGTTGAAAACTTCACGACTTTATATGATACAATGCTTAAAGCGAAGCCAGCAGCTGCTAAAGGAACATACATGAAGAACGTTGCAGTAACTTCAACTATGGGTCCTGGAGTAAAAGTTGACGCTTCTACATTCTCTGTAAAGTAAGAAATTGGTATTGACTTCAAATTAGTAGTCAATTATAATAGATTTTGTTGTTAAAAATGAATACATTTGTACCGTAGACAGTAGGTGCTGATCAAAAGGCTTAATTTTCCTACCGAGGTAATTGCGATAAAAAAGACGTTTACTTTAGACGTTTGCAATGCCGTTATGTCTATTTCGATATAGCGGTATTTTTTATTGACCGGTATAAATGTTCATCAGTAAATCTACAGGAGGTGTAATGATGAGCAGCATTCTTGAACAAAAGAAACAACTTGTAGACGAAATCACAGACAAGTTTAAAAACAGTATGTCAACAATTATTGTAGACTACCGTGGATTAGACGTTTCTGAGGTTACGGAACTACGTAAACAATTACGTGAAGCTGGCATCGAATTCAAAGTATTCAAAAATACAATGACTCGTCGTGCCGCTACAGCAGCTGGGTTTGAAGGATTAGATGAAGTTCTTACAGGACCAAACGCAATCGCTTTCTGTGATACAGAAGTAGTTGCACCTGCAAAGATCATCAATGATTTCGCGAAAAAACACGAAAACCTTGAAATCAAAGCTGGTATTATCGAAGGAACTGTTACTTCAGTTGAAGATGTTAAAGCAATTGCTGAACTACCTTCACGCGAAGGACTACTTTCTATGCTTCTCAGCGTGCTTCAAGCACCAATCCGCAACTTCGCATTGGCTACCAAAGCAGTTGCAGAACAAAAAGAAGAGCAAGGCGCGTAAGCTAAGGCTTATCGGCTAAAAAAATAAACCTAAAACACAACCATTTAAGGAGGAAATTTTAAAATGACTAAAGAGCAAATCATTGACGCGATTAAAGAAATGTCTGTTCTTGATCTTAACGATCTTGTAAAAGCTATTGAAGAAGAATTTGGTGTAACTGCTGCTGCTCCTGTAGCTGTAGCTGGTGCTGCTGGTGGAGACGCTGCTGCAGAGAAAACTGAATTTGATGTAATTCTTGAGAGTGCTGGAGCACAAAAAATCAAGGTTATCAAAGTTGTTCGTGAAATCACTGGACTTGGACTTAAAGAAGCGAAAGAACTTGTTGATAACACTCCAAAACCACTTAAAGAAGGTATCGCTAAAGAAGAAGCTGAAGAGCTTAAAGCGAAACTTGAAGAAGTTGGAGCTGGCGTAGAAATCAAGTAATGACAACATAAGAGGAAAGCTCGCTATTAAGGCGGGCTTTTTTCTACTTCACAATTCATTTGCAATGGAGTGGTTCTATGTCTGAACATTACTATAGTCAAAACCCAGATGTGGAAAGTGATCCGCAGTACATATCTGATCAGTTGCTAGGAAATTCTTTTCGCTTCAAGACAGATCAAGGAGTATTTTCAAAGAATGCCATTGACTTTGGTTCCAAGGTCTTAATTGAAACGTTCCAAATGCCGATTGTAGAAGGATTGTTACTTGATGTAGGGTGTGGCTATGGACCAATTGGTCTGTCAATTGCTAAACACAACCCTGAACGAAATGTCCATATGGTAGATGTGAACAATCGAGCACTAGAGCTTGCGAAAGAAAATGCTAGCAAACATAACATCATGAATGTGGAAATCTATCAAAGTGATATCTACAATGAAGTCAAAGTAAGTGGGTTTGCTGCGATTGTAACAAATCCTCCAATTCGTGCAGGTAAAGATGTCGTTCACAAGATCCTGCTAGATGGATATGACTTATTAGCAGAGGGTGGAGAAATGTGGTCTGTCATTCAAAAGAAGCAAGGTGCTCCATCTGCTATGAAAAAACTAGAAGAAGTATATGGTAATGTTGAATTAGTCAATCGTGAGAAGGGATACTATATTTTGAAATCGGTGAAGTGAAATTCATTGACGGAATAATAGCCCTATGATAGTATTATAAAATGCAAAAATATTATTTTCCGGAATTATGTCTATATGTATATATTATGGGCATAATGGAAAAGATTATAAAATAATAGCTCGTCATGTGAAACTGAGGTTTTATAGTAAAACCCTTTTTCTTTTTGTCTTAAGTAGATTTGGTTATATTTTCTACCATAAGGCATATAGACGCAACCAAAACGCTTGATTTGAGGGGTGAATCAGTTGACAGGTCAACTTGTTCAGTATGGACGACACCGCCAACGCAGAAGTTTTGCGCGTATCAGTGAAGTTTTAGAATTACCAAACCTTATTGAAATCCAAACATCCTCGTATCAATGGTTTCTTGATGAGGGTTTAAGAGAAATGTTCCGCGACATTTCTCCAATTGAGGACTTCACTGGTAATCTCTCTTTAGAGTTTATTGATTATAGCTTAGGAGAGCCAAAATACTCGGTGGATGAATCAAAGGAAAGAGATGTTACTTACTCTGCACCGTTAAGAGTGAAAGTCCGTCTTGTAAACAAAGAAACTGGTGAAGTAAAGGATCAGGATGTATTCATGGGAGATTTCCCATTGATGACAGACACTGGTACATTCGTAATTAACGGAGCTGAACGTGTTATCGTTTCTCAGTTAGTTCGTTCACCTAGTGTGTATTACAGCGGAAAATTAGATAAAAACGGTAAAAAAGGTTTTACCGCAACAGTAATTCCAAACCGCGGAGCTTGGCTTGAGTATGAAACAGATGCCAAAGATGTTGTACATGTAAGAATTGACAGAACTCGTAAATTGCCGGTAACGGTTCTTTTACGTGCCCTCGGGTTTGGCTCTGATCAAGAAATCATCGATGTGATTGGTGATAACGAATACCTTCGTAATACGCTTGAAAAAGATAATACGGAGAGTATTGAAAAAGCGTTACTTGAAATTTATGAGCGTCTACGCCCAGGTGAACCACCAACAGTAGAAAATGCTAAGAGTTTACTTGTTTCAAGATTCTTCGATCCAAAACGCTATGATTTAGCAAATGTTGGTCGATACAAAATGAACAAGAAACTACACATCAAAAACCGTCTATTCGGTCAAACATTAGCAGAGACTCTAGCAGATCCAGAAACAGGCGAGGTAATCGCTGAAAAAGGAACTCAATTAGACCGTCGTATGCTAGATAAGATTATTCCATACTTAGAAAATGGAGTAGGATTTAAGGATCTTAAAAATTCAGGTGGAGTATTAGATGAAGACGTTACGCTTCAATCTATTAAAATTTACTCACCGAATGACGAAGGTGAACAAGTTATTAATATTATTAGTAACGCCTTTGTTGATGAAGAGATTAAGTATATTACTCCTGCAGACATCATTTCTTCTATATCATACTTTTTCAATCTACTTCACGGAGTAGGGTTAACAGATGATATTGACCATTTAGGAAATAGACGTTTACGTTCTGTTGGTGAGTTATTACAAAATCAATTCAGAATTGGTCTATCTCGTATGGAGCGTGTTGTTCGTGAAAGAATGTCAATTCAAGACACAGCAACAATTACGCCTCAACAATTAATTAATATCCGACCTGTAATTGCTTCTATTAAAGAGTTCTTTGGTAGCTCGCAATTATCTCAGTTCATGGATCAAACGAACCCACTTGCAGAATTAACGCATAAGCGTCGTCTATCTGCATTAGGGCCTGGTGGATTAACACGTGAACGTGCTGGATTCGAAGTACGTGACGTTCACTACTCTCACTACGGTCGTATGTGTCCAATTGAAACGCCAGAGGGTCCAAACATTGGATTAATTAACTCATTATCTTCATATGCAAAAGTAAATCGTTTCGGATTTATCGAAACACCGTACAGACGTGTTGACCCTGAAACAGGCAAAGTAACGTCTCGTATGGATTACCTAACAGCTGATGAAGAAGATAACTATGTAGTTGCACAGGCAAATGCTCGTCTTGGAGATGATGGTTCATTCTTAGATACAGACATTATTGCTCGTTTCCGTGGTGAGAACACTGTTGTTCCACGCGAAAGAATTGACTACATGGATGTATCACCTAAACAGGTTGTTTCTGCCGCGACAGCATGTATCCCATTCTTAGAGAATGACGATTCAAACCGTGCTCTTATGGGAGCGAACATGCAACGTCAAGCAGTTCCATTAATGCAACCTGAGTCACCTATTGTAGGTACTGGTATGGAGCACGTTTCTGCGAAAGATTCAGGTGCTGCAGTAATTTGTAGACATGAAGGTATTGTGGAGCGAGTTCAAGCGAATTCTGTATGGGTTCGTCAAGTGAAAGTAATCGATGGTCAAGAAACCAAAGGGGATCTTGATAAATATAAACTTCAAAAATTCGTACGTTCTAACCAAGGAACATGCTACAACCAACGTCCGATTGTAAGCGAAGGTAACCGAGTAACGAAAGGTGAAATCCTTGCGGATGGTCCATCTATGGAGCTAGGAGAATTAGCTCTAGGTAGAAACGTAATGGTTGGTTTCATGACATGGGATGGTTATAACTACGAGGATGCTATTATCATGAGTGAGCGTCTTGTAAAAGATGACGTTTATACGTCTATTCATATTGAAGAATATGAATCAGAATCTCGTGACACGAAGCTTGGACCTGAAGAAATTACACGTGATATTCCGAACGTTGGGGAAGACGCACTGCGTAACCTTGATGATCGTGGAATCATTCGTATTGGTGCAGAAGTAAAAGACGGAGATTTACTTGTTGGTAAGGTTACGCCAAAAGGTGTTACAGAACTAACAGCAGAAGAACGTCTATTGCATGCAATCTTCGGTGAAAAAGCCCGTGAAGTTCGTGATACGTCATTACGTGTACCACACGGTGGCGGAGGTATCATTCATGATGTTAAGGTCTTCAATCGCGAAGACGGAGATGAGTTACCACCAGGCGTTAACCAATTAGTTCGTGTATATATCGTTCAGAAACGTAAGATTTCTGAGGGAGATAAAATGGCCGGACGACATGGTAACAAAGGGGTTATCTCTAAGATTCTTCCTGAGCACGATATGCCATATCTACCTGATGGAACACCAATTGATATCATGTTAAATCCTTTAGGGGTACCTTCTCGTATGAATATCGGTCAGGTACTAGAGCTGCACTTAGGAATGGCTGCACGTTATTTAGGTATCCATGTCGCGTCTCCAGTATTTGACGGAGCTCGAGAAGAAGATGTTTGGTCAACGATTGAAGAAGCTGGAATGGCAAGAGATGCTAAGACCGTTCTTTATGATGGTAGAACAGGTGAACCGTTTGATAACCGTGTATCAGTAGGAATCATGTATATGATCAAACTTGCTCACATGGTTGACGATAAATTACATGCTCGTTCAACAG
Source organism: Rossellomorea marisflavi (assembly GCA_003667865.1). Lineage (GTDB taxonomy): Bacteria > Bacillota > Bacilli > Bacillales > Bacillaceae_B > Rossellomorea > Rossellomorea marisflavi_C. Next base: position 1,211,633 of record CP033051.1, read on the forward strand.
GACCATACTCACTTGTTACGCAACAGCCACTTGGTGGTAAAGCACAATTTGGTGGTCAGCGTTTCGGAGAGATGGAGGTTTGGGCACTAGAAGCATATGGTGCTGCTTATACACTACAAGAGATTTTGACTGTAAAGTCGGATGATGTTGTGGGTCGTGTGAAAACGTATGAAGCAATTGTCAAGGGTGAAAATGTTCCTGAACCTGGAGTACCAGAGTCCTTTAAGGTATTAATTAAAGAGCTTCAGAGCTTAGGTATGGATGTAAAAATCCTTTCTAGTACAGAAGAAGAAATTGAAATGCGTGACCTTGAAGATGAAGAAGAGGCACAGCAGGCAGATACTTTAAATGTAGCCGAAACAGACGCACAAGAGTCTGAGACTGTAGGTACAAAGGAATAACTTGATAAGCAATTAGGGTTAGAACCTAGATTAAAAGGGAGGTAGGCCCCTTGCTAGATGTTAACAATTTTGAGTATATGAAAATAGGTCTAGCTTCACCGGATAAGATTCGTTCGTGGTCTTATGGGGAAGTAAAGAAGCCAGAAACGATTAACTATCGTACATTAAAGCCCGAGAAGGACGGTCTATTCTGTGAAAGAATTTTCGGTCCAACAAAAGATTGGGAATGTCACTGTGGTAAATATAAACGTGTGCGTTATAAAGGCGTAGTTTGTGACCGATGTGGAGTAGAGGTTACAAAGGCAAAAGTTCGTCGTGAACGTATGGGTCATATTGAACTAGCAGCTCCGGTATCACATATTTGGTATTTCAAAGGGATTCCAAGCCGAATGGGACTTGTCTTAGACATGTCCCCTCGCTCCCTTGAAGAAGTCATCTACTTTGCATCTTATGTTGTTACAGAACCAGGTGACACAGCACTTGAAAAGAAACAGCTCTTATCGGAAAAAGAATACCGTGCCTATCGTGAGAAGTACGGTGTGAAATTCCAAGCTGCAATGGGTGCAGAAGCAATTAAAAAGCTTCTTCAAGACATTGATTTAGATAAAGAGGCTGACTTCTTAAAAGAAGAATTAAAAACAGCACAAGGACAACGTCGTACTCGTGCCATTAAACGATTAGAAGTAGTAGAATCATTCAGACATTCTGGGAATGATCCGGATTGGATGATCCTGGATGTACTTCCGGTTATTCCACCTGAATTACGTCCGATGGTTCAATTAGATGGTGGTCGTTTTGCGACTTCAGATTTAAACGACTTATATCGTCGTGTAATCAACCGTAACAATCGTTTGAAACGTCTATTAGATCTGGGAGCACCAAGCATTATCGTACAAAACGAAAAGCGTATGCTCCAAGAGGCTGTAGATGCTTTAATCGATAACGGTCGTCGTGGACGTCCAGTTACTGGACCAGGAAACCGTCCTCTAAAATCTCTTTCACATATGTTAAAAGGGAAACAAGGTCGATTCCGTCAAAACCTACTAGGGAAACGTGTTGACTATTCTGGACGTTCGGTTATCGTCGTAGGTCCGAACTTAAAGATGTATCAATGTGGTTTACCTAAAGAAATGGCACTTGAGCTCTTCAAACCATTCGTAATGAAGGAATTGGTAGAAAAAGGTTTAGCTCATAACATTAAGAGTGCTAAGCGTAAAATTGAACGCGTTCAACCAGAAGTATGGGATGTGTTAGAAGAGGTTATTAAAGAACATCCAGTTCTATTAAACCGTGCCCCTACACTTCACAGACTAGGAATCCAAGCATTTGAGCCAACTCTAGTAGAAGGTAGAGCAATTCGCCTTCACCCACTAGTATGTACAGCATATAATGCCGACTTTGATGGAGACCAAATGGCGGTTCACGTTCCATTATCATCTGAAGCTCAGGCTGAAGCTCGTATGCTTATGCTAGCTGCACAAAACATCCTGAATCCGAAAGATGGTAAACCAGTTGTAACACCTTCACAGGATATGGTATTAGGAAACTATTATCTAACTCTTGAGAGAGAAGGCGCAATTGGAGAAGGTAAAGTATTTATGAATGCAAATGAAGCGCTTCTAGCGTATCAGAATGGTTATGTACACCTACATACACGTATTGGTGTTCAAGCTAAAGCATTAAACAATAAATCCTTTACTGATAAACAAAACAAACAAATCCTATTAACAACAGTAGGAAAGATTATATTTAATGAAATATTGCCAGATTCATTCCCTTACATTAACGAGCCTACAAGAGAGAACCTTGAGGTAGCAACACCTGAAAACTACTTTGTAGATTCAACAGTTAATGTTAAAGAAGAATTAGCAAACCGTGAATTAATTAATCCATTCAAAAAAGGATTCCTTGGTAATATCATTGCTGAAGTGTTCAAACGTTTCCAGATTACAGAAACGTCTCGTATGCTTGATAAGATGAAAGACCTTGGTTTCAAATACTCTTCAAAAGCCGGTATTACAGTTGGTATTGCTGACATCGTGGTACTAGGTGAAAAAGAGGAAATCCTAAAAGAAGCACAAGCAAAAGTAGATAACGTATTAAAGCAATTCAAACGTGGTTTAATCACAGAAGATGAGCGTTATGATCGTGTTATTTCTATTTGGAGTGCTGCGAAGGATACAATTCAAGGTAAGTTAATGGCAACGCTTGATAAGCGAAATCCAATCTTCATGATGAGTGACTCTGGTGCCCGTGGTAACGCATCTAACTTTACGCAGCTTGCTGGTATGCGTGGTCTAATGGCCAACCCGGCTGGTCGTATCATTGAGTTACCAATCAAATCAAGTTTCCGTGAAGGTTTAACAGTATTAGAGTACTTTATCTCTACACACGGTGCTCGTAAAGGTCTTGCCGATACAGCACTAAAAACAGCCGATTCAGGTTACTTAACTAGACGTCTAGTAGACGTTGCTCAAGATGTTATCGTACGTGAAGAGGACTGTGGAACAGATAGAGGATTACTAGTGCGTTCTATTAAGGACGGAACTGAAACGATTGAACCACTTGAAGAAAGATTAGTAGGTCGTTATTCTCGCCGCTCTGTGAAACACCCAGAAACAAAAGAAGTTATTGTTAGCGAGAATGAACTAATTACAGAAGATCTATCTAAAACGATTATAGATGCAGGTATAGAGGAAGTTCATATTCGTTCTGCCTTTACATGTAATACGCGTCACGGTGTATGTGAAAAATGTTACGGTGTTAACTTAGCAACAGGTTCGAAAGTTGAAGTTGGGGAAGCAGTAGGTATTATTGCGGCTCAATCAATTGGAGAGCCAGGAACACAGTTAACGATGCGTACATTCCATACAGGTGGGGTAGCAGGAGACGATATTACACAAGGTCTTCCGCGTATCCAAGAAATTTTCGAAGCGCGTAACCCTAAAGGGGTTGCTGTTATTTCTGAAGTTGAAGGTGTCATTACATCCATTACAGAAGGAAAAGACAGACAATATGAAATCACTGTACAAGGTGAAGTAGAGACTCGTTCGTATACAGCTCCTTATACAGCCCGCCTGAAGTTCGGTGTAAATGATCGCGTACTACGTGGTCAAGAAATCACTGAAGGTTCAATTGATCCAAAAGAACTTCTAAAAGTGCGTGACGTATCTGCAGTTCAAGAGTACTTACTTCGTGAAGTACAGAAGGTTTACCGTATGCAAGGGGTTGAAATCGGTGATAAGCACGTTGAGGTAATGGTACGTCAAATGCTACGTAAGGTACGTGTTATCGACGCTGGTGAAACAGATGTATTACCAGGTTCCTTACTTGATATTCACCAATTTAAGGATGCTAATACAAAAGCAATCCTTGAAGATAAGATACCTGCAACAGGTCGACCAGTACTACTTGGTATTACAAAAGCATCTCTTGAAACAGATTCATTCCTATCTGCAGCATCCTTCCAGGAAACAACTCGCGTGTTAACAGATGCAGCAATTAAAGGAAAACGAGACGAATTACTAGGTCTCAAAGAGAATGTAATTATTGGTAAACTTGTTCCTGCTGGGACAGGGATGCAGCGATATAGAAGAGCTGAACCAGTATTAGCAGAAACTGATATGGAACAAACGGTAACAGTAGAGTAACCGAATATAAATACTCTGGCTCATTAAATCCTAAGAAATTTAATGAGCCAGAAATTATTCATAATCTTTGTTGACAATAAAAAGTGAAGATGATAATATATTCAAGGTTGCTCCTATTTATTACCCTGTTACTTTGGAGGATGTAACATGTCTTATGAAAAAGTATCACAGGCGAAAGAAATAATTGTAGGAACAAAACAAGCAGTGAAAGCTCTGAAAAGTGGAGTAATAACAGAAGTGATCGTTGCAAAGGATGCTGATCCTAAAATCACTTCGAAAGTTATACAAACCGCAAATGAGATGCAAACACCTATTACTACAGTGGATTCAATGAAGAAACTTGGTAAAGCGTGTGGAATTGAAGTTGGAGCAGCAGCTGTAGCGATCAAACAGTAAAATAGTTTTTGTAGATTATCTTCTACAAGAACCTTATTTTTACCTTAAAATGAACCACCTGGATGTGTGGGCTTACAAATATAGAAAGGAGGAAACCAAATGCCTACTATTAACCAATTAGTGCGCAAGCCTCGTCAATCAAAATCAACAAAATCTAAGTCACCAGCACTTAACAAAGGATACAACAGCTTCAAAAAGGTGAACACAAACTTATCTTCACCTCAAAAGCGTGGTGTATGTACTCGTGTTGGTACAATGACTCCGAAGAAACCGAACTCGGCATTACGTAAATATGCTCGTGTACGTTTAACTAACGGAATTGAGGTAACTGCTTATATTCCTGGTATCGGACATAACCTACAAGAACACAGCGTAGTATTAATTCGCGGTGGACGTGTAAAGGATTTACCGGGGGTACGTTATCACATCGTTCGTGGTGCTCTTGATACTGCGGGTGTTGAAGGACGTATGCAAGGTCGTTCTAAATACGGAACTAAGAGACCGAAAGCTGCTAAAAAATAATTAACTCTTAAAATGTAAAAACCTTACGATATAAGAGAATCATAACATTATCCGAAAGGAGGAAATCACATGCCACGTAAAGGTCCTGTAGCAAAAAGAGACGTTTTACCTGATCCAATGTACAATTCAAAATTAATCACTCGTCTTATCAATAAAATCATGGTGGACGGTAAAAGAGGTAAAGCTCAAAAGAAATTATATGCTGCTTTTGATATTATTGCTGAGCGCAGTGGTAAGGATGCTATGGAAGTATTCGATCAAGCACTTAAAAATATCATGCCAGTATTGGAAGTTAGAGCACGTCGTGTAGGTGGAGCGAACTACCAAGTACCAGTTGAAGTTCGTCCTGACCGTCGTACTACTCTAGGTCTTCGTTGGTTAGTAAACTATTCTCGTCTTCGTGGTGAGAAGACTATGGAAGAGCGTTTAGCTAACGAAATCTTAGATGCTGCTAACAACACTGGAGCATCAGTTAAAAAGCGTGAAGACATGCACAAAATGGCAGAAGCGAATAAAGCATTCGCTCACTACCGTTGGTAATCTTCGCTTCATTATAAAAACTAAACTCATATTAGGAAGGAGAAATACCAAATGGCAAGAGAGTTCTCCTTAGAAAAGACTCGTAATATCGGTATCATGGCACACATCGATGCTGGTAAAACAACAACAACAGAGCGTGTTCTTTATTACACTGGTCGTATCCACAAAATTGGTGAAACGCACGAAGGTGCATCACAAATGGACTGGATGGAGCAAGAGCAAGAGCGTGGTATTACAATCACGTCTGCTGCTACAACTGCTTCTTGGAATGACCACCGAGTTAACATTATCGATACACCAGGACACGTAGACTTCACAGTAGAGGTTGAACGTTCACTACGTGTGCTTGATGGTGCTGTAGCAGTACTTGATGCACAATCTGGTGTTGAGCCACAAACAGAAACTGTTTGGCGTCAAGCAACAACATACGGTGTACCACGTATCGTATTCGTGAACAAAATGGATAAATTAGGTGCAGACTTCTTGTACTCTTTATCTACATTACATGATCGTTTGCAAGCGAATGCTGCTGCAATTCAACTTCCTATTGGAGCTGAAGATGACTTCGAGGGAATCATTGACTTAGTAGAAATGAAAGCTACTTTCTACGGTAATGATCTAGGTACTGATATTCAAGTACAAGAAATCCCTGAAGAACATATGGAATTAGCTGAAGAATACCGTGAAAAGTTAATCGAAGCAGTATCTGAAATCGATGAAGCTTTAATGGAAAAGTACCTTGGTGGTGAAGAGATCACTACTGATGAACTAAAAGCAGCTATTCGTAAAGCGACATTAACAGTTGAATTCTACCCAGTTATCTGTGGTTCAGCATTCAAAAATAAAGGTGTTCAAAAAATGCTTGATGCAGTTATTGATTACCTTCCTGCTCCAACGGATGTACCTGCTATTAAAGGTATTCTTCCTGACAGTGAAGAAGAAGTAACTCGTCCATCAACTGATGATGCACCATTCTCTGCACTAGCATTTAAAGTTATGACTGATCCTTATGTTGGTAAACTTACATTCTTCCGTGTTTATTCTGGTGTATTAAACTCAGGATCTTATGTACAAAACTCAACAAAAGGTAAGCGTGAGCGTGTTGGTCGTATTCTTCAAATGCATGCAAACTCACGTGAAGAGATTGCACAAGTTTATGCTGGAGATATCGCAGCAGCAGTTGGTTTAAAAGATACTACTACTGGAGATACTCTATGTGATGAAAAGGCGCTTGTTATCCTTGAGTCTATGGAATTCCCAGAGCCAGTTATCTCTCTATCTGTTGAACCGAAATCAAAAGCAGACCAAGATAAGATGACTACAGCTCTTCAAAAACTACAAGAAGAAGATCCAACATTCCGTGCGCATACTGACCAGGAAACTGGACAAGTAATTATCGCTGGTATGGGTGAGCTTCACTTAGATATCATCGTTGATCGTATGAGACGTGAATTTAAAGTTGAAGCAAACGTGGGTGCTCCACAGGTATCATACCGTGAAACATTCCGTGGATCTGCTGCTGTAGAAGGTAAATTTGCTCGTCAATCTGGTGGTCGCGGTCAATTCGGACACGTTTGGATTGAATTCTCTCCAAACGAAGAAGGAAAAGGCTTCGAATTCGAAAACGGTATTGTCGGTGGGGTTGTTCCACGTGAATACATCCCTTCAGTACAAGCTGGTCTAGAAGATGCACTTCAAAATGGTGTACTTGCTGGATTCCCACTAATTGACATCAAAGCAAGATTATTCGATGGATCTTACCATGATGTCGACTCTTCTGAGATGGCATTTAAGATCGCTGCATCTATGGCACTTAAAAATGCTGTAAACAAATGTAACCCTGTTCTACTTGAGCCAATGATGAAGGTAGAAGTTGTTATCCCTGAAGAATATTTAGGAGATATCATGGGTGATGTTACTTCTCGTCGTGGTCGTGTAGAAGGAATGGAAGCTCGCGGTAATGCACAAGTTGTTAAAGCGTTCGTACCACTATCTGAAATGTTCGGATATGCTACGTCACTACGTTCTAACACGCAAGGTCGTGGAACATTCTCTATGCACTTTGATCATTATGAAGAAGTACCAAAATCAATCTCTGAAGAGATTATCAAAAAAAATAAAGGCGAGTAATTGATTTATCGCCTTATATAAAGTATAAATACTATGTAAGCTATGGAAACTTTGAGGATGGTCATAAACCATCTTCAAAGCCCCATATATATACTTAATATTTTTTAAATTCAAAGGAGGATTTCCTAATGGGTAAGGAAAAATTCGATCGTTCCAAGGAACATGCTAACATCGGTACAATTGGTCACGTTGACCATGGTAAAACTACATTAACAGCTGCAATCACTACTACACTTCACAAGAAGTATGGTCGTGGAACTGCAATGGCTTATGACCAAATTGATGGTGCTCCAGAAGAAAGAGAGCGTGGAATCACAATCTCTACTGCACACGTTGAGTATGAAACTGATAGCCGTCACTATGCACACGTTGACTGCCCAGGACATGCTGACTATGTAAAGAACATGATCACTGGTGCTGCGCAAATGGACGGTGGTATTCTAGTAGTTTCTGCTGCTGATGGTCCAATGCCACAAACTCGTGAGCACATCCTTCTTTCTCGTCAAGTAGGTGTACCTTACCTTGTTGTATTCTTAAACAAATGTGACATGGTAGACGATGAAGAGTTACTAGAATTAGTAGAAATGGAAGTTCGTGACCTTCTTTCTGAATATGACTTCCCTGGTGATGATGTACCAGTAATCAAAGGTTCTGCTCTTAAAGCTCTAGAAGGTAACCCTGAGTGGGAAGAAAAAATCTTCGAACTTATGGAAGCAGTAGATAGCTACATTCCAACTCCAGAGCGTGACACAGAAAAGCCATTCATGATGCCAGTTGAGGATGTATTCTCAATCACTGGTCGTGGAACAGTTGCTACAGGACGTGTTGAGCGTGGACAAGTTAAAGTTGGAGACACAATCGACATCATCGGTCTTTCTGAAGAGCCAAAATCTACAACTGTAACAGGTGTAGAAATGTTCCGTAAGCTTCTTGATTATGCTGAAGCTGGAGATAACATCGGTGCACTACTTCGTGGTGTAGCTCGTGAAGATATCCAACGTGGACAAGTACTTGCTAAGCCAGGTACTATCACTCCACACACAAAGTTCAAAGCAGAAGTTTATGTTCTTTCTAAAGAAGAGGGTGGACGTCACACTCCATTCTTCACTAACTACCGTCCTCAGTTCTACTTCCGTACAACTGATGTAACTGGTATTTGTAATCTTCCTGAAGGCGTAGAAATGGTTATGCCTGGAGATAACATTGAAATGACAGTTGAACTAATCTCTCCAATCGCGATCGAAGAAGGTACTAAATTCTCTATCCGTGAGGGTGGACGTACTGTAGGCGCTGGAGTAGTTGCTACTATCACTGAGTAATCGTGATAATATAAAAACAGGTAGACAAATGTCTACCTGTTTTTTTCTTTCTATATATATAGAAGCAATTATTATAAAAAAGATTCATTACATAAGTGTGCAGTGTAATTGGTTACTATCTATAGTCAAACATTTAGTTAATGTGATTATGAGCGAAAAGTTAATCGATAGATGATATGTAATTTCAGGAAGAATCAATTACGACTTGAAAACATATCTAGAGATTTGTATAATGATAAAAGTGTTCAATAGAAGATCTTAAAAATAATGTTGCATCTTCTATACGAATTAGGTATAATAGACAATGTTGGTCTTTGACTGCGATGAAATGGAAGGTTGCTGACACACCCGGCCGCTTTGCCATGGCGAGTGTGTGGGAAATTTCCGTGGAGAATGTCTATTCTAAAAATAGGCGAAAAAGGAGGGAAAATAATGGCAAAACAAAAGATTCGTATTCGTTTAAAAGCGTATGATCATAGAATCCTTGATCAATCTGCTGAGAAAATTGTAGAAACTGCAAAACGTTCTGGGGCGACTGTATCAGGTCCAATCCCACTACCAACTGAGAAATCGATCTATACGATTCTTCGTGCGGTACACAAATACAAAGATTCTCGTGAGCAGTTCGAAATGCGTACACATAAACGCTTAATCGATATTGTTAACCCAACACCACAAACAGTTGATGCGTTAATGCGTCTTGACTTACCATCTGGTGTAGATATTGAAATCAAACTTTAATTATAAAATGTATATTAATAGGAGGTGTGACTTATGACCAAAGGAATCTTAGGAAGAAAGATTGGTATGACTCAAGTTTTTGCTGAAAACGGCGATCTTATCCCTGTAACAGTTATTGAAGCAGCTCAAAACGTTGTACTTCAAAAGAAAACAACTGATGTTGATGGTTACGATTCAATTCAGATTGGTTTTGAAGACAAACGCGAAAAGCTTGCTAACAAACCTGCAAAAGGGCATGTTGCTAAAGCAGAAACTGCTCCTAAGCGCTTCATCCGCGAATTCCGTGGAGTAAACGTTGAAGAGTACGAAGTTGGTCAAGAAGTCAAAGTTAATATTTTCGCTGAAGGCGATGTAGTAGATGTAACAGGAATTTCAAAAGGGAAAGGTTTCCAAGGCTCAATCAAACGCCATAACCAATCTCGTGGACCAATGTCCCACGGTTCTCGTTACCACCGTCGTCCAGGTTCAATGGGTCCTGTAGATCCAAACCGTGTATTCAAAGGTAAAGCATTACCAGGACGTATGGGCGGAGAGCAAATTACAATTCAAAACCTTGAAATTGTAAAAGTTGATGCTGAACGTAACCTACTTTTAGTGAAGGGTAATGTACCTGGACCTAGAAAAGCATTAGTAAAAGTGAAAACTGCAATTAAGGCAGTTAAATAATAGCACTTCTCAGGAAAGGAGGAAATGGAATGCCTAAAGTAGCATTATTTAACCAAACCGGTTCTCAAGTTGGAGATATCGAGTTAAACGAATCTATCTTCGGTATTGAACCAAACAAACATGTATTATTCGAAGCTGTAGTGATGCAAAGAGCATCTTTACGCCAAGGTAATCACAAGGTAAAAGGCCGCTCTGAAGTACGTGGCGGAGGACGTAAACCATGGAGACAAAAAGGAACAGGTCGTGCACGTCAAGGATCTATCCGCTCTCCACAATGGCGCGGTGGTGGTATCGTATTCGGTCCAACTCCACGCAGCTATAGCTACAAACTTCCTAAGAAGGTCCGTCGCTTAGCAATTAAGTCTGCACTATCTACGAAAGTAGTAGAAGAGAATATCTTAGTATTAGAATCGCTAGCTTTTGGAGCACCTAAAACAAAAGAATTCGTTACTGTACTTAAAGGTCTATCAATCGATTCTAAAACATTAGTTGTAACTGATGGCTTAGATGAGAATGTAGCACTTTCTGCACGTAACATCCCTGGTGTTACAGTAGTAACTGCTGAAAGCATTAATGTTCTTGATGTTTTAGGACATGACAAACTAGTCATGACTAAAGCTGCGGTTGAAAAAGTAGAGGAGGTGCTTGCATAATGGATGCACGCGAAGTCATTAAGCGCCCCGTTATCACAGAACGTTCAACTGACCTTATGGCAGAAAAGAAATATACATTTGATGTTGATACTAGAGCAAACAAAACACAAGTTAAAGCTGCTGTAGAAGAAATTTTCGGCGTAAAAGTTGAAAAAGTTAACATCATGAACTATAAAGGTAAGTTCAAGCGTATGGGTCGCCATGCTGGTTATACGAATAAACGTCGTAAAGCTATTGTGAAACTTACAGCTGATAGTAAAGAAATCGAATTTTTTGAAGTTTAATAAAATTTTTCATTAAGAAGAGGAGGGAAACGATATGGCGATTAAAAAGTATAAACCTACCTCTAATGGTCGTCGCGGAATGACTACTTCTGATTTCGCAGAAATCACAACGGATCAACCGGAAAAGTCATTATTAGCACCTTTACACAGAAAAGGTGGACGTAACAACCAAGGTAAGTTAACAGTTCGTCATCAAGGTGGCGGTCACAAGCGTCAATACCGTATCATCGATTTTAAACGTGATAAAGATGGTATTCCAGGACGCGTTGCTACGATCGAATATGATCCAAACCGCTCAGCTAATATCGCTTTAATAAACTATGTGGATGGAGAAAAGCGTTACATCCTAGCTCCAAAGAACTTTGAAGTTGGAATGGAAGTAATGTCTGGACCTGAAGCAGATATCAAAATTGGGAATGCTCTACCACTAATCAACATCCCAGTTGGTACAGTAATTCACAACATCGAGTTAAAGCCTGGTAAAGGTGGTCAATTAGTACGTTCTGCAGGTACATCTGCACAAGTTCTTGGTAAAGAAGGTAAATACGTACTAGTTCGTCTTAACTCTGGTGAAGTTCGTATGATTCTTTCTACTTGCCGCGCTACTGTAGGTCAAGTTGGTAACGAACAACACGAATTAATCAACATCGGTAAAGCAGGTCGTTCACGCTGGTTAGGTAAACGCCCAACTGTCCGTGGATCTGTAATGAACCCGAACGATCATCCACACGGTGGTGGTGAAGGACGCGCTCCAATCGGACGTAAATCACCAATGTCACCATGGGGTAAACCAACTCTTGGTTTCAAAACTCGTAAGAAAAAATCAAAATCAGATAAATTTATTGTGCGTCGTCGCAAAAAATAACGGGATTGAACTACGGTTCACACAGAGAGCCGTAGCACAATCGCGAAGGGAGGTTCAAACATGGGTCGTAGCTTAAAAAAGGGACCTTTTGTTGATGATCATTTAATTAATAAGATCGAAAAGCTTAACGAGGGAGATTCAAAGCAAGTTGTTAAAACTTGGTCTCGTCGTTCTACAATCTTCCCAGCATTTATCGGTCACACGATCGCCGTTTACGATGGTCGTAAACATGTACCTGTATACGTCACTGAAGACATGGTAGGTCACAAGCTTGGTGAATTCGCACCAACTCGTACTTATAAAGGTCACGCTAGTGATGATAAGAAAACAAGACGCTAAGAGAGGAGGGTATCCTAATGCAAGCAAAAGCTGTTGCTAGAACAGTACGTATTGCTCCTCGTAAAGTTCGTTTAGTCGTTGATCTAATCCGAGGTAAGCAAGTAGGAGAAGCAGTTGCTATTCTTAAGCACACGCCAAAGGCAGCTTCGCCAGTAGTTGAAAAAGTACTTATGTCTGCTGTTGCAAACGCAGAGCATAACTATGATATGGACGTAAACAACCTTGTAGTTACTGAAGTGTTCGTTGACGAAGGTCCAACACTTAAACGCTTCCGTCCACGTGCAATGGGACGCGCAAGTCAAATTAACAAACGCACAAGCCACATTACATTAGTGGTATCAGAAAAGAAGGAGGGATAATCGATGGGTCAAAAAGTACATCCGGTCGGACTTCGTGTTGGTGTAATTCGTGACTGGGAATCAAAATGGTACGCAGGCAAAGATTACGCGACTCTATTACATGAAGACCTTAAAGTACGTGAATACATCGCGAAACGTTTAGTAGACGCTTCTGTTTCTAAAGTAGAAATCGAGCGAGCTGCAAATCGTATTAACATTACAGTTCATACTGCTAAGCCAGGTATGGTTATCGGTAAAGGTGGTACTGAGGTAGAAGCACTACGTAAAGCACTTAATGAGCTTACTAGTAAGCGAGTACACATCAATATCGTTGAAATCAAAAGAGCAGACCTTGATGCTAAATTAGTAGCTGAAAATATTGCTCGTCAATTAGAAAATCGTGTATCTTTCCGTCGTGCACAAAAGCAAGCGATTCAACGCGCTATGCGTGCGGGAGCAAAAGGTATTAAAACTCAAGTATCTGGACGTCTTGGCGGTGCTGATATCGCTCGTGCAGAACACTATAGTGAAGGAACAGTTCCACTTCATACACTTCGTGCTGACATCGATTATGCTCACGCAGAAGCTGACACAACTTACGGTAAATTAGGTGTTAAAGTATGGATCTACCGTGGAGAAGTACTTCCTACAAGAAAGAATTCTGAGGAAGGAGGAAAATAATCATGTTATTACCTAAACGCGTTAAGTATCGCCGCGAACACCGTGGAAAAATGCGTGGTGAAGCAAAAGGTGGTAAAGAAGTAGCATTCGGGGAGTATGGTCTACAAGCTTTAGAAGCTTCTTGGATCACAAACCGCCAAATTGAATCAGCTCGTATCGCGATGACTCGTTACATGAAACGTGGCGGTAAAGTTTGGATTAAAATTTTCCCTCATAAACCTTATACTGCTAAACCTCTAGAAGTACGTATGGGATCCGGTAAAGGAGCTCCAGAAGGTTGGGTAGCAGTTGTTAAACCAGGAAAAATCATGTTTGAAATCGCTGGTGTATCTGAAGAGGTAGCACGTGAAGCGCTACGTCTAGCATCTCACAAACTTCCAGTTAAATGTAAGTTTGTTAAACGAGAAGAAATTGGTGGTGAATCAAATGAAAAGTAATGAAATTCGTGACCTTACCACTGCCGAAATTGAACAAAAAGTAAAATCTCTTAAAGAAGAATTATTTAACCTTAGATTCCAACTAGCTACAGGACAGCTTGAAAACACAGCTCGTATCCGTGAAGTTCGTAAAGGAATCGCTCGTATGAAAACTGTAATCCGCGAAAGAGAGATCGGGGTTAACAATCGATAATAGAGAGGAGGTTTGCTTAAATGAGTGACCGCAACCAACGTAAGGTTTATACTGGACGTGTTGTATCTGACAAAATGGATAAAACCGTAACAGTACTAGTTGAAACTTATAAAAAGCATTCTCTATACGGTAAACGCGTTAAGTACTCTAAGAAATTTAAAGCACATGACGAAAACAACGAAGCAAAAATGGGTGATATCGTTCGTGTTATGGAAACACGCCCACTTTCTGCTACAAAACGTTTCCGTTTAGTAGAAGTTGTAGAAAAAGCAGTAATTATCTAATATATTGTTCGGATTGACGTTTATTCCGAAGGGAGGTAAACTACATGATTCAACAAGAATCACGTTTAAAAGTTGCAGATAACTCTGGTGCTCGTGAAGTATTAACAATTAAAGTACTTGGTGGTTCAGGCCGCAAGACTGCTAACATTGGTGATGTTATCGTATGTACGGTAAAACAAGCAACACCAGGAGGCGTTGTTAAAAAAGGTGACGTCGTTAAAGCAGTTATCGTTCGTACTAAGAGTGGGGTTCGTCGTACTGACGGTACTTACATTAAATTCGACGAAAATGCTTGTGTTATCATCCGTGATGACAAAGGTCCACGTGGAACTCGTATCTTCGGACCAGTTGCTCGTGAACTACGCGATAACAACTTTATGAAAATTGTATCTTTAGCTCCAGAAGTTCTTTAATAGAACAAAAGTGCCATTCAAGGAGGTGCGACGAAATGCATGTGAAAAAAGGCGATAAAGTGATGGTCATCACTGGAAAAGATAAAGGGAAAACAGGTGTTGTTCTAGCAGCATACCCTAAAAAAGACCGCGTGCTAGTTGAAGGCGTTAATGTTATTAAAAAACATTCAAAACCTTCACAAGCAAACCCGCAAGGCGGAATCATCAACCGTGAAGCTCCTGTTCATGTATCTAACGTTATGCCACTAGATCCTAAGACAAACGAGCCAACTCGTGTAGGAACAAAAATGGTTGATGGTAAAAGAGTACGTGTAGCAAAAAAATCAGGTGAAGTTCTAGATAAATAGTTCATATAAGAAGGGAGGTACACTACATGAACCGCCTAAAAGAAAAATTCAAAAGCGAAATTACTCCAGCGTTAATGAGTAAATTCAATTATCAATCAGTAATGCAAGTACCACAAATCGAGAAAATCGTTGTAAATATGGGTGTTGGTGACGCTGTTCAAAACTCTAAATCTCTTGATGTAGCTGTAGATGAATTAGCTCAAATCACTGGTCAGAAGCCTGTTGTTACTAAAGCGAAGAAATCAATCGCAGGATTCCGTTTACGTGAAGGTATGCCAATTGGTGCCAAAGTTACGTTACGCGGAGAGCGTATGTATGAATTCTTAGACAAATTAATTGCTGTATCTCTTCCACGTGTACGTGACTTCCGTGGTGTTTCTAAAAAAGCATTCGACGGTCGTGGAAACTACACATTAGGGGTAAAAGAACAATTAATTTTCCCTGAGATCGACTATGATAAAGTGTCTAAAATCCGCGGTATGGATATCGTAATCGTAACAACTGCGAACACTGATGAAGAAGCTCGTGAGTTATTGACACAAATCGGAATGCCATTCCAGAAGTAATCGATAAAAAGGGAGGCTATATCGTGGCTAAAAAATCTATGATCGCGAAACAAAAGCGTACGCCAAAGCATAATGTTCAAGCTTACACTCGTTGCGAACGTTGTGGACGTCCACATTCAGTGTTACGTAAGTTCAAGCTTTGCCGTATCTGTTTCCGTGAACTTGCTTATAAAGGTCAAATTCCTGGCGTTAAAAAAGCTAGTTGGTAAAACCCTATTTTGGGAAGGAGGTAAATTATTATGACAATGACAGATCCTATTGCAGATTTGCTTACTCGCATCCGTAATGCGAACATGGTACGTCACGAAAAATTAGAGGTTCCTGCTTCTAATATTAAAAGAGACATCGCTGAAATTCTAAAACGTGAAGGTTTCGTGCGTGACGTAGAATTTGTTGAAGATAACAAACAAGGTGTTATCCGCATCTTCTTAAAATACGGTGCAAATGATGAGCGTGTAATCACTGGATTAAAACGTATTAGTAAACCAGGTCTTCGTGTATATGCGAAAGCGAACGAAGTACCAAAAGTATTAAACGGCCTAGGTATTGCACTTGTATCTACTTCTAACGGTGTTTTAACTGATAAAGAAGCTCGTGCAAAACAAGTTGGCGGAGAAATTTTAGCATACGTTTGGTAATAATGACTTGAAACGAATGGAGGTGCAACAGAATGTCACGCGTAGGAAAAAAACCTATCGAAGTTCCAGCTGGTGTTACAGTTACTATCGATGAAAACAATCACGTAACTGTTAAAGGTCCAAAAGGAGAACTGTCTCGTACATTCAATCCTGATATTAAGGTAGAATTAGCAGAAAACGTAGTAAACATTACTCGTCCATCTGAAGCAAAAGAGCACCGTGCATTACATGGTACGACTCGTGCACTTATTGCGAACATGGTTGAAGGTGTTTCTAAAGGTTTCGAAAGAAATCTAGAGCTTATCGGTGTCGGTTACCGTGCTCAAAAACAAGGTACTAAATTAGTACTTAACGTTGGTTACTCACACCCAGTAGAGATTGAACCTGAACAAGGAATTGAAGTTGAAGTTCCTGCTAACACAAAGATCTCTATCAAAGGTATTGATAAAGAACGTGTTGGTGCATTAGCAGCTAACATCCGTGCTGTCCGTGCTCCAGAACCTTACAAAGGTAAAGGTATTCGTTACGAAGGCGAATATGTTCGTCGTAAAGAAGGTAAAACTGGTAAATAATGCTGCTTAGCTCGAAAGAAAGGAGTGACCGTAGGTGATTACTAAGCAAGATAAAAATAAAGTACGTAAGAAAAGACACGCTCGTGTGCGTTCTAAGATCACTGGAACTGCAACTCGTCCGCGCCTAAACGTATTCCGTTCAAACAAGCATATTTCTGCTCAAATCATTGACGATGCTAATGGTGTAACAATCGTAAGTGCTTCATCATTAGATAAGGATTTAAATCTTGATTCAACTGGTAATGTTGATGCTGCAGTTAAAGTTGGAGAATTAGTAGCAAAGCGTGCTGTTGAAAAAGGTCTTAAATCAGTAGTTTTTGACCGTGGTGGATATCTATATCATGGCCGTATCAAAGCTTTAGCTGATGCTGCTCGTGAAAATGGACTAGAATTTTAATTAAAGGAGGGACATTCCAGATGCGTCGATTTGATCCAAATAAATTAGAACTTGAAGAACGCGTAGTTACAGTCAATCGTGTTGCGAAAGTTGTAAAAGGTGGACGTCGTTTCCGTTTTGCTGCACTAGTAGTAGTTGGAGATAAAAACGGTCACGTAGGCTTCGGAACTGGTAAAGCACAAGAGGTACCAGATGCAATTCGCAAAGCGATTGAAGACGCTAAGAAAAACATGATTGAAGTACCAATGGTTGGAGGAACTACTCCACATGAAATTACTGGTGAATTTGGTGCTGGTCGCATCCTTATTAAACCAGCTTCTGCCGGTACAGGAATTATCGCAGGTGGTCCAGTTCGTGCTGTACTAGAGCTTGCAGGTGTTCAAGATATCCTATCTAAATCATTAGGAACGAACACACCAATTAACATGGTTCGTGCTACTATCGAAGGCTTAAGAGGACTTAAGCGTGCTGAGGACGTAGCAAAATTACGTGGTAAAACTGTAGAAGAGCTGTTAGGATAAGGAGGGAAAACAATGGCGAACAAACTAGAAATTACCCTCACTCGTAGCTTGATTGGTCGTCCACAAGATCAAAAGAAAACTGTAGAAGCTTTGGGGTTACGCAAATTACACCAAACAGTTGAACAACAAGATAATGCTGCTATTCGTGGTATGATCAACAAAGTTGCTCACTTAGTTACAGTGAACGAAAAATAATTTCACATCTATCAATAAGGAGGTGCCAACATGAAATTACATGAGTTACAACCTGCAAAAGGTTCTCGTAAAGAGCGTAATCGTGTAGGTCGCGGTACTGGTTCTGGTAACGGGAAAACTTCTGGAAAAGGTCATAAAGGTCAAAATGCCCGCTCTGGTGGCGGAGTACGTCCTGGCTTTGAAGGTGGTCAAACTCCTTTATTCCAACGTTTACCAAAACGTGGTTTTACGAATATTAATCGTAAAGAATACGCAATCGTTAACCTTGATGCTCTAAATAGCTTTGAGGATGGTACTGAAGTAACTCCAGCTTTATTAATTGAATCTGGAGTAGTAAGTAAAGAAAAAGCTGGAATTAAGATCCTTGGTAAAGGAACAATCGAGAAGAAGCTTACAGTTAAAGCACATAAATTCTCAACTACTGCTAAAGAAGCTATTGAAGCTGCTGGCGGTTCAACTGAGGTGATTTAATGTTCCAGACAATCTCCAATTTTATGCGCGTGGGTGATATAAGAAGGAAAATTATTTTCACCCTTTTAATGTTAATCGTATTCCGTGTCGGTACATTTATTCCTGTTCCAGGTGTAGATGCTACTGTACTTCAAACTGGTGATCAATCAGGTATTCTTGGATTTTTAAATACATTTGGCGGTGGAGCTTTATATAACTTCTCAATCTTTGCGATGGGAATTATGCCGTATATTACAGCGTCCATCATCGTACAATTGTTACAAATGGATGTAGTACCAAAGTTTACGGAATGGTCAAAGCAAGGTGACGTTGGTCGTCGTAAGCTGGCTCAGTTTACACGCTACTTTACGATTGTTCTTGGTTTCATTCAAGCTCTAGGTATGTCTTATGGATTTAACGCAATGTATGGTGGCGTGTTAATCCAGAATACAAGTATTACAAGTTACTTACTTATTGCGATTGTTCTTACTGCCGGAACTGCATTTTTAATGTGGTTAGGAGAACAAATTACTGCAAAAGGTGTAGGAAATGGTATTTCGATTCTGATCTTCGCTGGTATCGTTGCAGCGATTCCAAATACAGTAAGTCAAATTTATGCACAACAAATAAGTGGAGCTGGTGAAGAGCTGTTCCTACGTATCGTTGTATTGGCATTGATTCTACTTGCTGTGCTTGCAATTGTAGTAGGCGTTATCTTTATTCAACAAGCACTTCGTAAAATTCCAATTCAATATGCAAAGCGTGTTGTAGGACGTAGTCCTGTAGGTGGTCAAAACACTCATTTACCGTTAAAAGTAAATGCAGCTGGAGTAATTCCTGTTATCTTCGCGATTTCATTTATTATTACACCTCAAACGATTGCATCATTCTTTGGAACAAACGATGTAACGAGTACGATTCAATATATATTTGATTATACGAACTGGGTTGGTATGATCATCTATGTCGCATTAATTGTTGCCTTTACTTACTTCTATGCTTTCATTCAAGTAAATCCAGAACAAATGGCTGATAACTTGAAAAAGCAAGGTGGTTATATCCCTGGTATTCGCCCAGGTCAAGCAACTCAAGAATATCTAACTCGTGTGTTATACCGTTTAACATTCGTTGGAGCGATCTTCTTAGCTGTTATTTCAATCCTTCCTGTTTTCTTCATTAAGTTTGCGGGACTACCACCTGCTGCTCAAATTGGAGGAACTAGCTTACTAATCGTCGTCGGTGTTGCTCTTGAAACTATGAAGCAGCTAGAAGCTCAATTAGTAAAGCGTCACTACAAAGGATTCATCAAATAGTAGGTTTTGGGAACAGTATTTGTTCCTGAAACCATTTATAGTGAGGGGGATTTGAGTGAATATCGTATTAATGGGATTGCCTGGTGCTGGTAAAGGTACTCAAGCAGAAAAAATTGTTGATCAATATGGGATTCCTCATATATCAACTGGAGATATGTTCCGTGCAGCTATTAAAGAGGGTACAGAGCTTGGGATGAAGGCAAAATCATTCATGGATAATGGAGATCTTGTTCCTGACGAAGTAACCATTGGTATTGTACGCGAACGTCTAAGTAAAGAAGATTGTGATAAAGGTTTCTTGCTAGATGGTTTCCCAAGAACTGTTGCACAAGCAGAAGCTTTAGAAAACATTCTATCTGACCTAAATAAAAACATTGACTATGTAATTAATATTGATGTAGAAAAAGACATCCTATTAGAACGCCTAACAGGACGCAGAATCTGTAAGTCTTGTGGTGCAACCTATCACCTTGTCTTTAATCCTCCTAGTCAAGAGGGTGTATGTGATCGCTGTGGCGGTGAGCTTTATCAACGTGCAGACGATAATGCAGAAACTGTCCAAAACCGTTTGGATGTTAACATTAAACAAACACAACCTTTACTAAGCTTCTATGAAGAAAAAGGATATCTACGCAATATAAATGGTCAACAAGATATTGATGTCGTATCTGCAGAAATTGATAAGCTTCTTGGAGGCCTATCATAATGATTATTTGTAAAACGCCCCGAGAAATCGAGATCATGCGTCATGCTGGTAAGATTGTTGCTTTAACTCATCAAGAATTAAAGAAACATATAAAACCAGGTATTACAACATCTGAACTAGATGCAATTGCTGAAACGTTCATACGTAAACATGATGCGACTCCTTCTTTTAAAGGGTACAATGGGTTTCAAGGTAGCATTTGTGCTTCTGTCAACAATGAGCTTGTTCATGGTATTCCCGGAAAGCGAGTTCTAGAAGACGGTGACGTTATCAGTATTGATATCGGAGCAAAGTACAATGGTTACCACGGTGATTCTGCTTGGACATATGCAGTTGGAACCATCGATGATGAAACTCAAAGGCTAATGGATGTAACGGAAGAATCCTTATATCTTGGCCTAAAAGAAGCCAAACCAGGCGAACGTCTATCGAACATCTCTCATGCAATTCAAACTTACGTTGAAGCAAATGGATTTTCAATCGTTCGTGAGTATGTAGGTCATGGTGTTGGTCAAGACTTACATGAGGACCCACAAATTCCTCACTATGGACCTCCAAACAAAGGTCCACGCTTAAAACCTGGAATGGTACTGGCAATTGAACCAATGGTGAATGCAGGTAGTCGTTATGTAAAAACATTACCTGATAACTGGACAGTTGTGACTGTAGATGGTAAAATGTGTGCGCACTTTGAACACACAATTGCCATTACTGATGATGGCTATGAGATATTAACAAAAGCCTAAGGTGAAGGTGATTGGATTGATCGAGTCTGATTCGACACCGAAAATAGGGCAGATAGTTTCTACTTTGAAAGGTAGAGACGCTGGTCAATATTCGGTTGTCATTCAACAATTGGATGAAAAGTTTGTACTCATCGCCGATGGAGATAAGCGTAAGTTTGATCGTGCTAAGCGAAAAAACATACAACATCTTCAAAAGTATGATTACATTTCTCCAGAAGTTCAGAACAGTATCTTTGAGACTGGGCGTGTAACGAATGGGAAATTACGTTTTGCTGTTTCAAAGTTTGTAAATGAAATCTTAAACAATGAGATAAAGGGAGATGAAATCGATGGCTAAAGATGATGTTATTGAAGTAGAAGGTACAGTTGCTGAAACTTTACCGAATGCAATGTTTAAAGTAGAATTAGAAAATGGTCATACGGTACTAGCACATGTATCTGGTAAGATCCGTATGCACTTTATCCGCATTCTACCAGGAGATAAAGTAACAGTGGAGCTTTCTCCATATGACTTAACTCGTGGAAGAATCACTTATCGTTATAAATAATTACTGCACTCCGTACTATCAAGGAGGTTAGAATAAAATGAAAGTTAGACCATCTGTCAAACCGATCTGCGAAAAATGTAAAGTTATTCGTAGACGTGGTAAAGTAATGGTTATCTGTGAAAACCCTAAACACAAACAAAAACAAGGTTAATCTTAAAGGAGGTGCGCTTATTCTATGGCACGTATAGCTGGTGTTGACATTCCACGTGACAAACGTGTAGTCATTTCATTAACATACATCTACGGAATTGGTAAAAATACTGCTCAAAAAATCCTAGCTGAGGCTGGTGTATCTGAGGATACTCGTGTTCGTGATCTAACTGATGACGAATTAGGGAAAATCCGTGATATCGTTGACAAGTTAAAGGTTGAAGGTGACCTTCGTCGTGAGATCTCACTAAACATCAAGCGTCTAATGGAAATCGGAAGCTATCGCGGTCTTCGTCACCGTCGTGGTTTACCTGTTCGTGGTCAAAAAACGAAAAACAATGCTCGTACGCGTAAAGGTCCTCGTAAGACTGTAGCGAACAAGAAAAAATAATTAAGTAAAGGAGGTTACTTCTCAGTATGGCACGTAAAACTAACACTCGTAAGCGTCGTGTGAAAAAGAATATCGAAGCTGGTATTGCACACATTCGTTCTACATTCAACAATACAATCGTAACAATCACTGACGTTCATGGAAATGCAATTGCATGGTCAAGTGCAGGAGCTCTAGGATTCAAAGGTTCTCGTAAATCTACTCCTTTCGCTGCTCAAATGGCTGCAGAAACTGCTGCAAAAGCATCTCAAGAACATGGATTAAAAACTCTTGAAGTAACAGTTAAAGGTCCTGGTGCAGGTCGTGAAGCTGCAATTCGTGCACTTCAAGCTGCAGGATTAGAAGTTACGGCAATTAAAGACGTTACTCCTGTTCCTCATAATGGATGCCGTCCACCAAAACGTCGCCGTGTTTAATTTTACTGTATAAAATTTGTATCGTTGTCTATAATGGGATATGATATAAATTTACGTATAGTACGATCAACAGAAATGTTAACAAAGGTTGTCTTTGCACGATCGGGAACGTAAACATGGGGAATTTCGGATTTCATATTACCTGTGAAACCGGGGTTTCGACGTTTTGAAGGAGGGTAAATATTAATGATCGAAATTGAAAAGCCAAAAATTGAGACGGTTGAGATCCGCGATGATGCTACATTTGGAAAGTTCGTGGTAGAACCACTTGAGCGTGGGTATGGTACAACTTTAGGAAATTCCCTTCGTCGTATCTTATTGTCATCACTTCCGGGTGCTGCAGTCACCACTATTCAAATAGATGGGGTACTCCATGAATTTTCAACAATAGAAGGCGTCGTAGAAGATGTCACTTCCATCATTTTGAATATCAAAAAGTTAGCGCTTAAGATTTATTCTGATGAAGAAAAAACGCTAGAGATTGATGTACAAGGTGAAGGAGTAGTAACTGCTGCTGATATTACGCATGACAGTGATGTAGAGGTTTTAAACCCTGATTTACAGATTGCTACACTATCAAGCAACGGACATTTTCGTATGCGTTTAACTGCTCAAAGAGGTCGTGGGTATACACCTGCTGATCAAAACAAACGCGAGGATCTTCCAATTGGCGTGATCCCAATCGATTCTATTTACACTCCAGTTTCACGCGTTAACTATCAAGTAGAAAACACTCGCGTTGGTCAAATGACTAACTATGATAAACTTTCACTTGATGTATGGACTGATGGTAGCATCGGCCCGAAAGAAGCAATTTCTTTAGGTGCTAAAATTCTTACGGAACATTTAAACATTTTCGTCGGTCTTACAGATGAGGCGCAAAATGCTGAAATAATGGTCGAAAAAGAAGAAGATCAAAAAGAGAAAGTTCTTGAGATGACGATCGAAGAACTAGACCTTTCTGTCCGTTCATATAATTGCTTAAAACGTGCAGGAATCAATACTGTTCAGGAGCTTGCTAACAAGACTGAAGAGGATATGATGAAAGTACGTAATCTAGGACGTAAATCTTTAGAAGAGGTTAAAGTAAAACTAGAAGACCTTGGACTTGGATTACGTAAAGATGACTAAAACTACTACATCTATAGTATAAAGATTCAACAAAGGAGGGAACCTTAATGGGCTACAGAAAGTTAGGACGTACAAGTTCACAACGTAAAGCAATGTTACGTGACTTAGCAACTGACCTAATCATTAATGAGCGCATCGAAACAACTGAAGCTCGTGCGAAAGAGCTACGTTCAGTTGTGGAGAAAATGATTACTTTAGGTAAACGTGGAGATTTACATGCACGTCGCCAAGCTGCTTCTTTCGTTCGTCACGAAATTGCAAACGCTGAAGAAAATCAAGATGCTGTTCAAAAACTATTTGCTGATATCGCTCCTCGTTATGCTGAGCGTCAAGGTGGATACACTCGTATTATGAAACTTGGACCTCGTCGTGGTGACGGTGCTCCAGTAGTTATTATCGAGTTAGTATAATTACGCAGCGATCCAAAAAGGGCGGGACAGTTAATTGGATAACTGCTTCTTTGCCCTTTTTGTCTAATTGAACATGTAACAAAAGCAGAGCGTTACGATGAGCATGGTTACATGTCTCGTCTAGCTCGTGCACCTCTTCCAGCTTCTATTTAAGAAGACGTTCAGGAATGAACAAGAAAAGTGTTTCTTTTCTTTGGATAGGGGTGCAGGCTTTTTTTATATGTAGAGATATTTTCTGATACTATAAGAGATGAGAAGAGAAAGTGGAGCTTAGGGGGAATACATATGGAGAAACT
The DNA here is from genome assembly GCA_003667865.1 of Rossellomorea marisflavi. GTDB lineage: Bacteria > Bacillota > Bacilli > Bacillales > Bacillaceae_B > Rossellomorea > Rossellomorea marisflavi_C. The sequence goes on from CP033051.1 coordinate 1,236,278, forward strand.
TATCGATATCAAGAATGTTTCGTTTCGATATCCAAATCAACCAAAGTATGCCTTAAAGGATATATCCCTTCATGTAAATGATGGTGAATGGCTAGCCATCGTTGGGCATAATGGTTCTGGAAAATCAACGTTAGCGAAGATGTTAAATGGCCTTCATTTTCCTGAGACAGGAACTGTACATGTAGATGGAATTGAACTAAGTGAAGAATCAATCTGGGATGTTCGGTCTAAAATGGGTATGGTCTTCCAGAATCCGGATAACCAATTCGTTGGAGCTACAGTTGAAGATGATGTGGCTTTTGGTTTAGAAAATCATGGGGTTCACTATGATGTAATGGTGACAAGAGTTCATGAAGCCTTAAAGAGTGTTAATATGGAAGAGTTTCTTGATCAAGAGCCCCACCATCTTTCGGGAGGACAAAAACAACGTGTGGCTATTGCAGGTGTCTTAGCCTTACAGCCTAAGATTATCGTATTAGATGAATCCACATCTATGTTAGATCCGAAAGGGAAACAGGAAGTATTACATACCATCCGTATGCTCAAACAACAAGAAAGCTTAACGGTTATTTCAATTACTCATGATTTGGAAGAAGCCGCAAAGGCTGATCGTATCCTTGTTCTAAATCAAGGAGAGGTATATAAAGAAGGAACGCCTGAGGAAATCTTTTCATTGCAAGATGAACTAACCGAGCTAGGGCTTGACTCTCCTTTTTCTGCTAGACTTTCCAAGGCATTCATTCAAGAAGGGTTCCTACTAGAAAAACATTATCATACAGAAGAAGAGTTGGTGGATCTGATATGCACATTACATTCGAAAAAGTAAGCTATTCCTATTCTTATGGTACACCATTTGAAAAAAGAGCGCTGCACGACATTCAACTAGACATAAAGAGTGGCGAATACCTCGGTGTAATCGGTCATACGGGTTCAGGAAAGTCTACCCTTCTTCAACATCTAAATGCTTTACTAAAGCCCTCAAGTGGAACTGTTACAATCGGGAGCAATACGATTTTACATGACACGAAATCAAAGAAGCTTCGTCCCATAAGACAAAAGGTAGGTATTGTTTTTCAATTTCCAGAACACCAGCTCTTTGAAGAAACGGTTATGAAGGATATTTGCTACGGACCAATGAACTTTGGAACAAGCAGATCCGAAGCAGAACGTAGAGCAAGAGAACTCATTGTAAAGGTTGGCTTACCTGAAGAAGTACTCGACAAATCACCATTTGATCTCTCAGGTGGCCAAATGAGGCGAGTAGCTATTGCGGGTGTGTTGGCTATGGACCCAGATGTCATTGTACTAGATGAGCCTACTGCGGGACTGGATCCGAGAGGACAAAAAGAAATCATGGATATGTTCTATGATTTACATCGAGAAAAGAAACTAACTACTGTACTTGTTACACATAGTATGGAGGATGCTGCTAGGTATGCAGATACCATTGCGATTCTAAAAAAAGGAGAAATCATGCGTAAGGGAGAACCATTACACATCTTTTCCGATCCTGAAATGCTACTAGATATGGGACTAGACGTACCTGAAGTTGTGCGTTTTCAGTATATGTATGAGAAGAAGGCTGGAGTTAAGCTCTCAAAGACATGTCTATCGATTGAGGAGTTTGTTACTGAGATCAAATTGCAGCATGAACAGGAGGCCGTTTTATGAGGGATAAAATGATCTTTGGGAGATATGTCCCGGGAAACTCTCTTGTTCATCAATTAGATCCAAGAGCAAAGCTGTTATTTATTTTTTCCTTTATATGTGTTGTTTTTCTAGCGAATAATTATATAACCTATATAGTCTTAGGAATATTTACTTTATTGACATTATTGATTTCTAAAATTCCACTACGTTTTATCATTGGTGGTTTAAAGCCAATACTGTGGCTAGTACTTTTCACTTTTCTTCTTCATTTATTTTTTACTCAAGAAGGAGAGTTACTCTATGAACTTGGCTTTATCTCTATATATGAAGGTGGAGTGAAACAAGGTATTTTTATATCTTTACGGTTCTTATATTTAATTTTGATTACCTCATTACTAACGTTAACAACATCACCGATTTCAATAACAGATGGATTAGAATCACTGCTTAAGCCATTGAAAAAAATTAAATTTCCATCACATGAGCTTGCATTAATGATGTCAATCTCTTTACGTTTTATTCCGACATTAATGGAGGAGACAGAGAAGATTATGAAGGCTCAAACAGCTAGAGGATCTGAATTCTCTTCAGGGCCAATTAAGGAAAGAGTTAAAGCTATTGTTCCACTCCTTATTCCTCTTTTTGTTAGCTCCTTTAAAAGAGCTGAGGACTTAGCTATAGCTATGGAGGCTAGAGGATATAAAGGTGGAGAGGGAAGAACAAAGTATCGTGTTCTCTCATGGCATTGGTACGATACCAGTATCTTTATTGTGTTGTTGTTGCTAACAGCCTTATTAACCTTACTTCGAACGTATTAGGAGAGAATGTATGCCTAGAATTAAGTGCACAGTAGCGTATGATGGAACTGCCTTTCATGGATATCAAGTGCAGCCTAACAAGCGGACTGTACAAAGTGTAATTGAGCAAGCTTTATCACGAATTCATAAGGGTGCAGCAGTTAAAGTCGTTGCCTCAGGGAGAACGGATGCAGGAGTACATGCTGTTGGTCAAGTGTTGCACTTTGATACAAACATAACGATCCCTATTGAAAAATGGCCAATAGTTCTTAACAGTCAATTAACAGAAGAGATCACCATTCAACATGCAGAACAGGTCGCAGAAGACTTTCATGCTCGTTTTTCAGTAAGAGGTAAAGAGTATCGTTACCGAATCTACTTTGATAAAGTAAGAAACCCCTTCCTGCGAAATTATGCTCATTTTAGCCCACAATCTTTAAATATAGATAAGATGAGGGAGGCTGCATTGCTATTAGAAGGTGAGCATGATTTTACAAGCTTCTGTTCAGCAAAAACAGAAGTAGTTGACAAAGTAAGAGAAATCTATAGGGTTGAGATTTTAGAAGAGGACAAGGAATTAACGATTTCCTTTAGGGGAAATGGATTCCTTTATAATATGGTTCGAATTATGGTTGGGACATTACTAGAAGTAGGCACAGAAAAACTTTTACCAAAAGATATTAAGACCATCTTAGAAAGTAAAAACCGATCAGCTGCAGGAAAAACAGCTCCTGCACATGGCTTGTACTTATGGAGAGTAGATTACTAAACATTAGAAAATAAATAAGGTAATATTTATCTATTTACGAGTGCTCAATATTTCTATAAAATCCTTTAGGTACTGGCTTTTTAGAGATTTAAAAATAGTTTCCAGTATTTTTATTTTAAAAATATGCTAAAACAACTAATCCTGGTGTAACATCCTCTTGACATTAGTATGGGAAAAAGATATTATAGCATATGGTATGTTATTAACCCCACGGTAAGCCCCGGAAACTTATTCGTGATTTTAATAAATAACACTTAAACTTATTATAATTGACTATTTTAGGAGGTAAAAACATGCGTACGACGTATATGGCGAAAGCAAATGAAATCGATCGTAAATGGTACGTTGTAGATGCTGAAGGCAAAACTCTTGGACGTCTTTCAAGTGAAATTGCTTCAATTCTACGCGGAAAACACAAACCAACTTACACACCACATGTTGACACTGGTGATCATGTAATTATTATTAATGCATCTAAAATTGAACTTACTGGTAAAAAGTTAACGGATAAAATCTACTACCGTCACAGCTTACACCCAGGTGGTTTAAAAACTCGTACTGCTTTAGAAATGCGTACAAACTACTCTGAGAAAATGTTAGAGCTTGCTATTAAAGGTATGCTTCCAAAAGGTTCTCTTGGACGTCAAATGTACAAAAAATTACACGTGTATGCTGGAGCAGAGCATCCACACCAAGCACAACAACCAGAAGTTTACGAACTTCGTGGATAATTAATAAGAGGAGGTTATTATTTTGGCTCAAGTTCAATATTACGGAACTGGTCGTCGTAAGAGCTCAGTAGCTCGTGTACGCTTAGTACCAGGAAACGGTAACATTGTTATCAATAATCGTGAAGTAGAAAACTACATCCCATTCGAAGCACTACGTGAAGTAATCAAGCAACCTCTAGTTGCTACTGAAACTTTAGGAAGCTATGACGTTTTAGTAAACGTACATGGTGGTGGATACACTGGTCAAGCTGGTGCAATCCGTCACGGTATCGCTCGTGCGTTACTACAAGCGGATCCAGAATACCGTGGAACGTTAAAGCGTGCTGGATTATTAACTCGTGATGCACGTATGAAAGAGCGTAAGAAATACGGTCTTAAAGGCGCTCGTCGTGCACCTCAGTTCTCAAAACGTTAATTTCTATTATCGTACTCAAAACTCCCAACTATATGGTTGGGAGTTTTTTTGTGCAATTGTTCTAGAGATAGTAAAGAATTTGAGATGAATAAAGATAAACATATAACACATTCTATAGAAAGGAGCGAATAAGGACATAGGAGGTCTACAATGAAACCATATGAAATAAAACACCTTATTGTAGATAAACACTTTATGGGTGAAGAATCTGTAACAGCAGATTTCACTTATAACCATAAACATTATAGTGCAACATTTAGTAAAGAGGACTATGAACTACAAAATGCATGGGTCCATGAGGAAGAATCCTCCGTTCCTGCCAACCTTTCTGATCAAGTGATAGACTCTCTTAGAGAGGACGTAAAAAACCAGAGTTGAATTATAGATTTGGTTTTAGAGAAATCATCACATAAGTACTGTGATGATTTTTTTTGCTGAGTAGAAATCAACAAAAATAAAAAAGCCGATGGAAATCAGCTTTTTTATGATTCTAGATGAGGAAGTCTAAGAATAACCGTTGTTCCTTCACTCTCTTCACTATGAAATTGAATGGTTCCCTTATGTGCTTCAATAATTCTGTAGCTTACCATTAGCCCAAGGCCAGTACCTTTCTCTTTTAAAGTATAGAAAGGTTCACCAAGCCTAGGGATAATCTCTGGTGGGATCCCAACGCCATTGTCGGTAATAGTAATTTCTAAGAAGGCATCGCAGGACTCCGTTATAACAACGGAAATCTTTCCACCTGTCTCCATTGCTTCAATAGAATTTTTAATTAGATTAATCAGGACTTGCTTGATTTGATTCCCATCACACTGTAGAGACTCTATATCTGTCTTGTACTCTATAAGGATTTCCACATTGTTTAAATTTGCCTGTGGAGTTGAAAAGAAGATTACCTGATTTAGGAGCTGGCGAATATTATTCTGTTGAAATTTTATTGCTTGTGGCTTCGCTACGACCATAAATTCATTCGTAATCATTTCAATCCGATCGAGTTCAGAGAGCATTAATTCCATAAAAGGTTCATTTTCTGGCTCTGTTTTTGCATTTAGTAATTGTGTAAAGCCTTTAAGTGTTGTAAGTGGATTACGAATTTCATGAGCAACCCCGGCTGCGAGTTGCCCGACAACTGCTAATTTTTCTGACTTGTGTAGAAGTTCTTCTGTCTGCTTTAGCTGTGATATATCAAAGCCAGAACCAATGACTTCAATTACACATCCATTACGAATAACAGGTTTTAAGGTTACAAAGAACTGATGTCCATTACTTTCTGTTTCATAAGAAACTTCTTCTCCTGACCAAGCTTTCTCATATAGTGGTGTGAAAAATCTTGCTTTTTCGCCTAACGTCACATTTAAGCTCACACCAACAACTTGGTCTGATGTTAAACGGAGCTTTGTAAGGTCTGCTCCGCCAAAAAGGGTATGGATAAATTCATCTCCATATTTCTTGAATTTAAATATGATTCCTTGTTGATTGTGAACTGTATCCTTTAGCTCTTGTTGTGCATGAATAATCTTTTGTTCATATTGTTTTTGCTTTGTTATGTCACGTGTAATAGCTGCAATATTAATAATACTACCATCCTCATTTCTAACAGGAGAAATGGTCATATTAATATTGATATCAGCTCCATTTTTGTGCTTCCGGATTGCCTCATAACCAATTAGGCTTTCGCCTTTAGAAACAATGGATAGTACTTCTAGGACACTATCCCTCACATCTGGCATCACATCATAAAAATATTTTCCTTCTACTTCTTCTTCCTTCCATCCGTAAACTTGTTCAAAACCAGCGTTTACCCTTAGTATTTTCCCTTCAATGTCCATAATCGTAATACTGTCGGGTGAATGCTGAAAAAAGGAATCTAACAAAATTTGAGTCGATTTTAAATCCTGCTCGGCTTTTGTTTTTAACTCAATGGTTAATTTCATCTTTGAAAAGAAGTACGCTTTTAAAATAAATAAGTAACCAAGTGCTTTATAAAGATGACCGATTAATACATTTACATCCGATAAATCAATGTATAAAGTCAGTGTCATTTCACTGATGAATAGCAGTCCAAAAGCTGTGATGAGATGTGAAAGAGACGAATTCTTTCCTTCAGCTTTGATCTTTTTGACAATAATCATAATAGAGAAAAATTGTAGAAATGAAATGAAGTATTCTAAATTATTCTTTAAAAGGGTAGGTCCAGTAATAGGATGGATTAATGTAGGTAACGTTTTTTCAAACACAAATATAATGATTGAAATGACCAGTACAAAGATTATCGATATCAAAAGTCCTAAAGAATTCCAATGAGATTTTTTCAACACCTTATCTCTAATAAGTAATATGATGACGATTCCGACTGCCTCCGTAAATCTCGCGACAATCCAGAACCATGCGGTTTTCTCAATAGAACTCTCTGTGATAAAGTGTGGTAAACCTGGATAGGTAAGGGTATGTAATATATCAAAAGCTCCCACAGTTAAAAAGATTAATGGCAGCCAAAGCAGCGTTCTTGTTTTGATCGATTGAAAAGTAGTCCACCCATAAATAAAGATGGAAAATGAAACTAGAATGCTAAAGGATTCTAAAATAGAATGAAAAGCTGCGTGACTTTCATTGTGATAGTACAAAGCCAAGGTTTCATTAAACACTTGAGAAAGAATACTAAAGACAATAGCAAACAACAAAATCAAAATTTGTTTTTTAGTAAATATTCCACCATATACATTCAAATAACATTCTCCTCAAAATTATTTCCCCGATATTTAATTTCGACACGAACAACATTATCCCTCTAATCACGAGAAAGTCTGTCAATTATTAAGGTGCTACTTATTTATAGGGACGGACCTGATGAACAAAGGGTGAAATTCCTTAATTGGAAACCATTGCTCGAATGAAGAGTCTACAGTAGTAAAAAATACGTTCAAAGGGGTGGATTTTTTTGAACGTTATAACAACCTTTACATCAAAAAGAAGAGAAAAACAATTAAAGACAGAACGTAAGCTTTTGCGTGAGATATCATTAAAAATGCTTCAAGAGAGCGTGCGTAAGCACTTTGGATATTTACGAATACAAGGCGGGGAACAAATGCAGCAAGGCTTTGACGAGGCTTGCTATGATGTTGCCATAGAGGCTTATTTACTCGGTGGAAAGATCAGTAAATTTGGGTATTCAGGTGAACCATTAGAATTTGTCCAAAAAAGATGTGAGGATGAATTAAAGCACTATGTAGATACGATTTATAATTTCTGGCTCTATTGGTCAGAGATTGGGGTATCCGAAGGGGTGGATGACTCCTTTTATTATAGCTGTGAGCACTTTATTATGACATGGTGGAGTGAAGGGTATGAAAACGGACTAAAGCGACACAAACTTCGAATGCACTAATTAGCCCTATAATTTCAGTTCTATTTCTCATTCTTGTCCCATATTTTTATAAGGGGAGGGTGGACAAGAATGAAAAAACGCTTAAAGATTGTAGGGTTTGCAGGAGCAGTTATTCTTTTATTTGTTATATTTCAATATAAAATTTTAGATAATATTACATGGAAATCATGGAACCTACCCCTATCTGGAAAAATTATTTATCTTGATCCAGGACATGGAGGCCCAGATGGTGGAGCAGGGGATGAAGGTGCATTAGAAAAAGATATTGCTTTATCAGTAGCAGAGAGAATGAGAGATTATTTTCAAGAGCAAGGTGCCTTAGTCATCATGACTAGGGAGGAGGACAAAGACCTTGCAGATGAAGGCACAAAAGGATATAGTCGCAGAAAAGTGGAGGACCTTAAAAAACGATTAGAGCTCATTAATGAGTCAGATGCGGACTTATTTCTCAGTATCCACTTAAATTCAATTCCATCCTCTAAATGGAGCGGTGCTCAAACCTTCTACAATCCAAAATTTGAAGAAAACAAGTATGTGGCTAAAGCTATTCAAGATGAGCTACAAAGAAATTTGGAAAATACAACACGTGAAGCAAAAGGGATTCAGAATGTCTATATTATTAAATATGCTGAGAAACCTGGAGCATTGGTGGAAATAGGTTTTCTTTCTAATCCTGGTGAGCGTGCGAATCTAATGACAGAAAAATATCAGGAAAAAGTAGCAGCATCCATCTACAATGGAGTGCTTAAATATTTTACCGAGGAAGCTGACGAGGAGTAATCTTCGCGGCTTTTATTTTTGTTCACTGATTTGGTGAAAAACATGAGTGTTCTCTCTTAATCATGTAATACTAAGAGAGAAGAATTCTCTTGTGAGAACTGAACAGAGTATTCTGAAGACTTCAGAACCATATTTTGAAAAAAAGTATGTTATACTGTACCTAATTGTAAACGAATTCACTAGAAGGATGGGGTTATATGCTATCACAAGACAAAGTAAAAGAATTACTATCTCAAATAAAAGATCCATTTTTACATAAAACGCTCGAAGAAACAAACGGAATACTTGAAATTAAAGTAAAAGAAGAAAAAAATCATGTAAGTGTAAAAATAGCTATTGCGAAAACAGGAACTGGAGAGCAACTTACATTACAGCAAGAGATTGTGAAGTTACTAAAAGAGAATGGAGCGGAAACGGTAGGAATTCGTTTTGCAGACTTACCTGCTGAAGAGCTTGAAAAGCATAGAGGTACTGGGGATGAAGGTGCTGGGCTACTTTCTCCTGCAAGTAAAACAACCTTTATTGCGATTGCAAGTGGTAAAGGTGGGGTTGGGAAATCAACAGTTTCTGTTAACCTTGCAGTTTCATTAGCGCGTTTGGGAAAAAAAGTTGGACTTATTGATGCGGATATTTATGGTTTTAGCGTACCAGACATGATGGGGATTGTAAAAAGACCAGTTGTTCGAGGAGAAAGTATTATTCCGGTAGAACGTTTTGGTGTTAAAGTAATTTCAATGGGATTCTTCGTAGAAGATAATGCTCCTGTAATATGGAGAGGACCAATGCTAGGGAAAATGTTAAACAACTTCTTCTCGGAAGTTGAATGGGGAGATTTAGATTATATTCTTCTAGATTTACCACCAGGTACAGGTGATGTGGCATTAGATGTTCACACAATGCTACCACACTGTAAAGAGATTATTGTCACAACGCCACATCCAACAGCTGCATTTGTAGCTGCACGTGCAGGTGCCATGGCATTAAGAACAGAGCACGAAATTTTAGGTGTTGTTGAAAACATGGCTTATTTCGAAAGCAAAACAACCGGAGAAAAGGAATATGTATTTGGACAAGGTGGAGGAGAAAAGCTAGCTGATGAACTCCGAACTGAGCTCCTAGGAAAACTTCCGTTACAACAACCAGACTGGAACGAAGAAGATTTTGCGCCTTCTGTCTATGCTGAGGATCATCGATTAGGAAAGATTTATGGAGAAATTGCACAGAGAGTTGTGGATCTTCTTTCAAAATAAAGAGAATAAAAAAAGGATTGATCCTGAGGATCAATCCTTTTTTTGGTGAAGCTATTGGCCACCTTCATCACCACCGCCTTCAGTGCCTCCGCCCTCGGAGCCACCACCTTCAGATCCACCACCTTGCTCACCACCACCTTGTTGACCTTGCATTTCTGTAGCTGCTTGTATCAGCAGATCTTGGATTTTTGCTTTAAATAAGGGACTTTCAAAGGTTTCAAGAACCACTTTTTGAAGATGCTCTCGATATTCTTTGCTTTTTAACGTCTCAGATACTTGTTTTTGAATTTCAGGATCTTTAAGAATGTCCATCATCATACCTTGATATTCTGGATCCTTCATTAAATCCTTGAGCAATGCCTCATTTTCTTTTTTCATACTTTTTGCCATTTGCTCAGCAAATTTTGGATCCTCAAAGGATTTCTTCCAAAATTCTGTTCCTTTTTCAGATGTTAATGTTTGTGTGATCGTTGATTTTACAATCTCTTGATCCATAATGATTTCTTGTTTCATCTCATCATCCGTTACAACCTCTTGCAATGCTTTCTTTCCATCATCGGTTTTTAATATATCAACAACCATCTTTTTGGTCTCTTCATAATCAATCTGCCCGCTGCCAGTATCCCCTCCACCACCACATGCAGATAGGATGAGAATCAACATGAAAGACAGATAAGATAATTTCTTCATTTTATAGCTCCTCTCATACATATATCCTACTTTTAATATGAGTTATCATGAAAAATATATACACGCTATTAGCTATATGTAGATTTTTCAAACAAGCGTTGGTACAATCAAAAGAGTATAATTTTTAGCTTGGAGGAAGTAGATGTGACCATCCGGAACTGGATTCGATTATTTATGAATGCTTTATTAATAGGTGGGGCTGTTACTGTACTTTGCTCACTTATATTTAAGTGGGATACATTTCAACCTTACTTTAGTGAGGGAAATATAACGGGAATATTATCTAGCTTATTCTTTTTCTTAGTGTTTGGTTTTACTTTAAGTGTATTTAGTCAAATGGGCTTCTTTGCCTATCTTACCGTTCACCGTTTTGGCTTAGGACTATTCCGTTCATTTTGGAATACGGCACAAGTCGTTCTTATCTTATTTGTTCTATTTGATATCGTGTATTTTCGTTCTTACTTTTTGCTGGCAGGCGTTATCTTAATCGTTAGCCTTCTTGTAGCCTACCTGAAAAACAAACAATCGGAACAAAATACCTTTATTTCAGCCTTGTTTTTTATGGTTGTAATCACAACATTAGAATGGCTTCCTGTACTACAAGTGAACAAGAGTCAGTATCTCTACATTATTTTAATTACACTGTTAGTATGTAATGCTTACCAATTACTGGCACTTCCAAAATATCTGGAGAGATCTATTGAGGAACGAAAACAAAAAGCAGCGAGCAATTAAAAAAAGGATGTCTTAGTGATTCTCCTCACTTTAGACATCCTTTTTTTATTATTGTATAAGCTTTGAGCTTGCTTCGCCATTTGTGATCATTTCGGATACTTTTACAAAGGTTCCTTTAGATTTCAGATGTTTTATAACCTGAGGTAGTGCTTCCTGTGTTTGAATGGCAGAATCAGATGCATGCATTAGAACAATATCACCCTTAACAGCTTTCGATACATTATCAATGATTTGGTCTACTCCTGGATTCTTCCAATCCTCAGAATTAACACTCCAATGTACCACCGTATAACCTACCGAATCAGCGACTTTTAAGACTTCTTTATTAAAATGTCCAGTTGGAACACGTAGTAACTTACTATCTTTCACCTTTAGTTTTGTAAAAACCTCTTGAGCTTTTAAAATATCTTGCTTCACTTTGGCAGGTTCCATTTCAGTATAGTCTTTATATGCATAACCAAGGCTTCCGATTTCATAACCTTGCTTCACAATTTGCTCTACTAACTCTGGATGTCGCTCTGCCCAAGCGCCAGATAAAAAGAAGGTTGCAGACTGAACATTTAACTTCTTTAATTCTTCGAGGATAGGCTTTGCTTTTTCATCACCCCAGCCAATATTAAATGTAAGAGAGATTCCCTTTTCACCTTTGTAAATTGCCTTAGGGCCATCACCTGTACTAAAGGCAGGTAATGTTGCTGCACTACTTGTATATATAAATAACGCAGTAAAGAAAGAAATGACAATGACCAAACTAAATTGCTTCACTCTTTTAGCATTAAAGCTATAAAAAAAGTTCATAATTTCTCCTCCCTTGAAACTTGTCCTCTATAAACGTATGCAGTGATTACTAGAAAATATAACTTTTTTTAAATTCACATTATAATTCTGTTTTTTTTGGAAAAAACTACAATTACACATAAGAAGGGGTGAAGCACTTGTTTGGGATGTTAATAAATAGTAGAGAAAAACAAGAGGTGGAATATCTTTTAAAAAGAGAAATGGACGAAATTTTATTTGATCTGAAAGATTCGAGAATAGACCATATAGTAAAAAGAGCAATGGAAGAGAGATATAAAATTCTGTTCTCATTATTTAGAAGAGTTGCCTCACCAAAAGAATGTTTAAAGTATATGAAAACAGACGACTACAAAAAGAAGGTCTAATGGATAGTTCTAAACGACTACACGAGGTCATTGGGTTCAGGTGTAGTCGTCCTTCAATTAAATCTTTTAAAAAAAATGAAATATGCGGTTGACTCTATTTAAGTTAGCTGTTATATTATTAAACGTCGCTGTTTTAAGAGGTCACAATACAGCGAAAAGAAATTTTAAAAAAAGTTGTTGACTTCGATAAGTGCAACATGTTATATTTTCAAAGTCGCTTCAAACGAGTGACCTGAAATATTGAACCTTGAAAACTGAACAAAACAAAACGTCAACGTTAAATCTTTTATAAGTAAGACATAGTCTTACAAAACAAGTTGAACTAGATTCAACAAATGAGCAAGTCAAACTTTTTTCGGAGAGTTTGATCCTGGCTCAGGACGAACGCTGGCGGCGTGCCTAATACATGCAAGTCGAGCGGACGAAAGGGAGCTTGCTCCCTTTCGTTAGCGGCGGACGGGTGAGTAACACGTGGGTAACCTGCCTGTAAGACTGGGATAACTCCGGGAAACCGGGGCTAATACCGGATAATTCCTTTCCTCGCATGAGGAAAGGTGGAAAGATGGCTTCGGCTATCACTTACAGATGGACCCGCGGCGCATTAGCTAGTTGGTGAGGTAACGGCTCACCAAGGCGACGATGCGTAGCCGACCTGAGAGGGTGATCGGCCACACTGGGACTGAGACACGGCCCAGACTCCTACGGGAGGCAGCAGTAGGGAATCTTCCGCAATGGACGAAAGTCTGACGGAGCAACGCCGCGTGAGTGAAGAAGGTTTTCGGATCGTAAAACTCTGTTGTTAGGGAAGAACAAGTACCGTTCGAATAGGGCGGTACCTTGACGGTACCTAACCAGAAAGCCACGGCTAACTACGTGCCAGCAGCCGCGGTAATACGTAGGTGGCAAGCGTTGTCCGGAATTATTGGGCGTAAAGCGCGCGCAGGCGGTTCCTTAAGTCTGATGTGAAAGCCCACGGCTCAACCGTGGAGGGTCATTGGAAACTGGGGAACTTGAGTGCAGAAGAGGAAAGCGGAATTCCACGTGTAGCGGTGAAATGCGTAGAGATGTGGAGGAACACCAGTGGCGAAGGCGGCTTTCTGGTCTGTAACTGACGCTGAGGCGCGAAAGCGTGGGGAGCAAACAGGATTAGATACCCTGGTAGTCCACGCCGTAAACGATGAGTGCTAAGTGTTGGAGGGTTTCCGCCCTTCAGTGCTGCAGCTAACGCATTAAGCACTCCGCCTGGGGAGTACGGTCGCAAGACTGAAACTCAAAGGAATTGACGGGGGCCCGCACAAGCGGTGGAGCATGTGGTTTAATTCGAAGCAACGCGAAGAACCTTACCAGGTCTTGACATC
>CP033051.1:1255000-1330000 GCA_003667865.1 Rossellomorea marisflavi
AGTAGAGAAAATCGTAAAGATCTAGACTATAGGTGTATCCAATAGTGCTTCGTTTAATGAAGAACTCCTTCGTATATATATGCAAAAAGTTGTCCAGTTGAGTCATATAGGCATTAATGGATACAATAGAAGTAATGATATATTCAAGGGGGAAGACTTATGAGGAAAGATATATCGATTATAGGAGTACCAATGGATCTTGGACAAATGCGTCGAGGCGTGGATATGGGACCAAGTGCCATTCGTTATGCGGGAGTAGTAGAAAGATTAGAGAATCTAGGTTTTACTATAGAAGACCTAGGGGATATAGAAATCAGTCCAGCTGAACGTGTACATAATCCGGATACAAACTTACGTAATTTGAAAGCGGTTGCGGATGGCAGTGAAAGATTAGCGAACAAGATTCAGGAAGTTCTATCAAAAGATCATTTCCCACTTATTTTTGGAGGAGATCATAGTATTGCAATAGGGACACTTGCCGGTGTTGCAAAGTCTTATAAAGAATTAGGTGTTATCTGGTATGATGCTCATGGCGACTTAAATACTGGAGAAACATCTCCTTCTGGGAATATTCATGGGATGCCACTTGCTGTTAGCTTAGGTATTGGTCATGAGACATTAACCAATATTGGCGGCTACAATCCAAAGATTAAACCTGAAAATATTGTCATTATAGGGGCACGTTCTCTTGATGAAGGAGAAAAGGTATTAATCAAGGAAAAAGGGATTAAAGTGTACACGATGCATGAAATTGATCGTCTTGGTATGGCACAAGTAATGGAAGAAGCGATTTCATACTTGAAAGAAAAAACAGATGGTGTTCACCTTTCACTTGATCTAGATGGACTAGACCCAAGTGATGCACCAGGTGTTGGAACACCAGTAATCGGAGGAATCAGCTATCGTGAGAGCCATCTAGCAATGGAAATGCTTGCTGAGGCTGGAATTGTTACTTCGGCTGAGTTTGTCGAAGTAAACCCTATATTAGATGAGAAAAATAAAACAGCCTCTGTAGCTGTTGCATTAATGGGTTCACTTTTTGGAGAGAAACTACTTTAAAAAAGCTGCTATAAAAAAGGACTAAAACTATTTATGTATGTAGTTCAGTATAAGAATATAAAATAAGAAAAACAATGCTTTTAGCATACGAATTCACAACATATTCGTATGCTATTTTTGTTGATGTAATAAAGATTGAATCATTTTTCAATGGTGTATTCACACATTCATTTGTATATCTTTTCAAAGCAGTGAACTATATATAGTGGCTAGTGATTTTAACTGCACACTCACTTGCTGATTAGTAACAAAATCATAACGTATTGTTTCCCTCCATAAACGCTTCTCTCTTTTAGAGGGAATTCATTCACTTTTTTAAATCGACCTTATCTTCAACTAATGCCTTGTTAACGAGAAAGCGATTTGGTTAGAGGACATTTATTCCTTTATTCACCTAAATAATGCTCTTTTTAAAATGCTGACGGACATTTATTCCGTTATAATCAACATTCAGTACGAGAATGGCCATGAATTTGTAAAATAGAGGAACAGATGTCCGCTTACACTTTCGCTTCTTTGTTTTAAGCTAAATTAAGGGAATAAATGTCCGCATGTCGCATGTCTGCAAGCCGCATGCCTCCTTCTATGTTAAACACATGCAAGCTTATTCTCTTTCTTGTTCCTTTAAAGCATCTAATAAAGAACATACTTATTATATAAAATAGGCAGCTACAAGCAGTCTTAGATTCTTATACAGTGACTGATCTACGAGCACACAAAAAATAGCAGTCCTTTTCCGACTGCTACTGCTAAAACTTGCTTCAAAATGGAACTATTTATGCTTAGTCCTTACTTGTTTTAAAGTATTGGTATTGGTTCAATAGCTTGTCCAAATGTGAGCTTAATCGAATAACTTGTTCATTTTGAAATGAAGAAGCTAATGCAAGCTGAACCATTTCAAGGCGACATTCTTCTATTCTCTTCAAAAGATCCTGTAACTTCGCATTCACTTGTATTCCCCATTTCTAAAATTTTTATTTATCTATTTATTCCCTTTTTTACTAATTATAAAACATTTTTGGGTAGAAATCTGATAGGATAATTATAAAAAGATATGAAACTTTTTTGAACCTCATTCGTATATGAAAATAGCCGCATAGAGCGGAGGGAATATAATATGGAAACAATCGTTAATAAAAGAATAAAACAAGTCATTAAAGGCGACCAGAACGCTTTTGGGGAAATCGTAGAGCTTTACAAAGATAAAGTGTTTCATATATGCTTTCGAATGTTAGGGAACCGTCATGAGGCGGAGGACATTGCACAAGAAGCTTTTGTTCGAGCATATGTAAATATTAAAACATTTAATCAAAACAAGAAATTTTCAACGTGGCTATTTCGTATTGCAACAAATTTATGTATTGATCGTATTCGAAAAAAGAAACCAGATTATTATTTAGATGCTGAAGTTTCAGGAACTGATGGATTAACGATGTATTCTCAAGTTGCATCAAGCACTCCATTACCAGAGGATGAGGTAGAAAACCTAGAGCTACAATCTACCATCCAACAAGAAATATCCAAGCTCCCTGAGAAATATCGATCGGTAATTGTCCTTAAATATATTGAAGAGCTACCTCTTCAGGAGATTAGTGAAATATTAGACCTACCATTAGGAACAGTAAAAACACGTGTTCATAGAGGACGAGAAGCACTTAGAAAACAACTACGTAAGGTATAAAGAGGTGAACATAATGAAGCCTTGTTTAGAGGAAATTGTTCAATATATGCACGACTATCTTGATGAAGATATCTCACATGAGCACGAGATGGTTTTAAAGGAACATCTTCAGAAATGTGAAGATTGTCAGAGTCATTTTCATGAGTTAAAGAAAGCCATTGCCCTTGTACAAAGCACATCGCATGTACAAGTATCTAATGACTTTACGCAAAGAGTCATGGCAAGCCTACCAAAGGAAAAGAAGCAAGTAGAGGTAAAGCGATGGTTCCGCCATCATCCATTATTAACAGCAGCATCACTTTTTATTGTATTCATGATGGGGAGTGTTCTAACCTCATGGAATGCAAGTGATGAATTTGCGTTTACAAAACAACCGAACCTGGTCGTCCAAGATCATACAGTCATTGTACCTGAGGGAGAAACCGTAAAAGGAGATGTTACTGTAAAGAATGGAGATATAAAAATTGAAGGAGAAGTTCAAGGGAATGTTACTGTTATTAATGGAAAACAATACCTTGCTTCTGCGGGATCTGTTACTGGAGAAATAAAAGAAATAGATGAGGCATTCGAATGGCTGTGGTATCAAGTGAAAAAAGGCGTAAAATATACATTAAACATTGGGAACAATTAGCATATAAATCAATTTTAAGATAAAATAGTAGGGACAGGTCTTTAAAGACCCGTCCCTATAATAGTTTATTTGAATGTTATGAAATATATATATGTTGGCAGGATGTTGTTGCATGTACTAGCTAACATTTAAAGTAGGATACGTTTAGGTTGTGTTCGAGTATGGTAATGGAGGATAGAATATGCCGTTTTTCGATGTATACGCAGATTACTCCGTATTAGATTATGTGTCTGATTTAATTGACATTCTTCTAGTGTGGTTTGTAATATATAAGCTCATCATGCTTATAAAAGGTACAAAAGCAGTACAGCTACTTAAAGGAATTTTTGTTATTATCATTGTTAGGGGATTAAGTAGTATCTTTGGCTTTAATACTCTAGGTTGGATCATGGAGCAAGCACTGACTTGGGGTTTTCTAGCAATCATCATCATTTTTCAACCAGAGCTTAGAAGAGCATTAGAACAACTAGGAAGAGGTAGATTGTTCTCAAGAAGTGGTTTGCAAGATGAAGAAGAACAAGAACAGATGATTGAATCCATCACAAAAGCAGTTAGCTATATGGCTAAACGAAGAATTGGTGCATTAATTTCAATAGAGCGTGAAACGGGAATGAGTGACTACATAGAAACAGGTATTGGGTTAAATGCTAAAATATCATCCCAATTGCTTATAAATATATTTATTCCTAACACACCGTTACATGATGGAGCAGTAGTGATTCAAAAAAGGCAAATTGCGGCTGCTGCAAGTTACTTGCCTCTATCAGAAAGTCCTTTTATATCAAAAGAACTAGGTACGAGGCATCGGGCCGCACTAGGAATAAGTGAAGTAACGGATAGTGTGACAATTGTCGTATCAGAAGAAACAGGAGCCATTTCCATTACGAAGAATGGTGAACTTTATAGAAACTTAAGCCTAGAGGATTTTAAAGAGATGTTAACATTAGAGCTTATGGTAAATGCTTCCTCAACAAAATGGACTTGGAAGGGGAAGAAAGCTGATGGATAAGTTTATGGAAAATCGCTGGTTTATGAGAATTGTTGGTTTGACCTTGGCATTTCTTCTTTATATGTCAGTAAACTTTGATGATTTGACAGCAGAAAATACAGGAACAAATCCACAAAGTGATGCTGAAACAATTGAAGATGTTCCCTTGGAAGCATTCTATGACCAAGAAAATCTAGTTGTATCCGGGTTACCGAGTACAGTAGATATATCAGTCGAAGGACCTATGAGCATTGTGCAATCCGCCAAAGCATTAAAGGATTTTCAGGTTTTTGTTGACCTGAACGATATCGGTTTGGGCTCGCACCAAATACCTATTAAGATACAAAATATATCTGAGAAGTTGAAGGTAACAATTGAGCCTTCATATGTAAATGTAACGGTACAAGAAAAGGTCTCACAAGAATTTTCAGTTGATGTAGAGTTCGATGATTCTGTATTAGCTAAAGGTTTTGAGGTTGAGACATTGACTACAAAACCAAACAAAGTCACGATTACTGGCTCAAAAGAAGCCATTGAAAGTATAACGTATGTTAAAGCAACACTTGATATCGAGGATACGGTTGACGAAACCTTTACGGAGGAAGCGAGAGTACAGGTTCTTGATAGAGAGTTAAATAAACTCAATGTAACAATTGAACCTCAAGTAGTAGATGTAACAGTTAAAGTAGTGAACCCAAGCAAAGAAGTC
Organism: Rossellomorea marisflavi; assembly: GCA_003667865.1. GTDB lineage: Bacteria > Bacillota > Bacilli > Bacillales > Bacillaceae_B > Rossellomorea > Rossellomorea marisflavi_C. The sequence continues at coordinate 1,260,069 of CP033051.1, forward strand.
CCAGTTGCTATTGAAGAAATAGGAGATCTTCCAGAAGGGGTCCGTATTTCAAATATCACAATTGATCCAGAGAGAGTAAGGATATTTGGTAAGCAGAACACCCTTGATGCGATATCAGAAATGGGTATTCAAGTTGATGTAAGTGAAATAACGGAAGATACAACCATCGAGGTTCCAATAAAGCTCAACGATGGGCTTAATAAAGTTGAACCGGAAATGATTGAAGTAACTATTGAGGTCGAAGATACTGCTGAGAGGACGATTACGGGAGTATCATTTGTTCCAATAGGACTGAGTAATGATTATGAGTACTCGGTCCTATCACCAGAGGATGGTGTTGACATTACATTAGAGGGCTTCAAAGAAGAGCTTGATGAGATTACGAAGGAAGATTTCACATTAAACCTTGATTTAACAGGACTTGAGCCAGGAGAGCACGAGGTCGAAATTAGTGCGAGCGGTCCAGAAGGTCTTGCTTGGTCCTTATCACAAAATAATATCACAGTACAAATTAGGGAAAAAACTTCAGTATAAAGCTGGGTAGAAGGAGTGTCTAATAATGGGTAAGTATTTTGGAACTGATGGAGTAAGAGGAATTGCAAATACAGAATTAACCCCTGAGCTAGCATTTAAATTAGGTCGATTTGGAGGTTATGTTTTAACTAAACATGCCCAGCGTCCAAAAATATTAATTGGTAGGGATACTAGAATCTCCGGTCATATGTTAGAGGGGGCACTTGTGGCTGGTCTTCTTTCAATTGGAGCTGAAGTAATGCGATTAGGTGTCATCTCTACACCAGGAGTAGCATTTTTAACAAAAGCTCTTGGAGCACAAGCAGGAGTGATGATTTCTGCTTCTCACAATCCAGTAGGAGATAATGGAATTAAGTTTTTTGGGCCAGATGGATTTAAACTATCTGATGAACAAGAGCTTGAAATTGAATCATTATTAGACGAAGTAAATGACTCTTTACCTAGACCGACTGGAGCTGACCTAGGTCAAGTTAGCGATTATTTTGAAGGTGGTCAAAAATACATTCAATACTTAAAGCAGACAGTCGATGAAGAATTTTCCGGTATACATATTGCACTAGACTGTGCTCATGGTGCGACGTCATCTTTAGCCACACACTTATTTGCTGATTTAGATGCAGATCTGTCAACAATGGGTTCCTCACCAAATGGACTTAATATTAATGATGGAGTAGGATCAACACATCCAGAAGCACTAGCAGCACTATTGAAAGAAAAAGGTGCAGATGTTGGTCTTGCATTTGATGGAGATGGAGATCGTCTTATTGCTATTGACGAAAAAGGTGAAATCGTTGACGGTGATCAAATCATGTTTATCTGTGCAAAGCACCTGAAATCAGAAGGAAGACTTAAGCAGTCTACAGTTGTAGCAACAGTTATGAGTAACTTAGGCTTCCATAAGGGATTAGAGGAATTAGATATCCACGGGTTACAAACGGCAGTAGGAGATCGTTATGTTGTAGAAGAAATGAAAAAAGGTGGATATAATCTGGGTGGAGAACAATCCGGTCATATTATTTTCCTTGACTACAACACGACAGGTGATGGGCTTCTAACAGGTCTTCAATTAGTAAATATCATGAAGCAAACTGGAAAGCCATTATCAGAATTAGCAGGTGAAATGAAGAAATATCCTCAAACATTAGTGAATGTTCGTGTGCGAGATAAGCACCATGTAACAGACAATGAGAAGGTTAAAGAAGTAATTCAAAAAGTAGAAGCAGAAATGAACGGAAATGGTCGTATCCTTGTAAGACCATCAGGAACTGAGCCACTAGTACGTGTAATGGCAGAAGCTCCGACAAAAGAACTATGCGAACAATATGTTAATGAAATTGTAAATGTAGTTGAATCAGAAATGGGATTAACAGAATAACAATAAACGTATGCATAAGGGTAACAAAAATAGCCCTTATGCATATTTTCTTATTACACGGTAATTAATATAGCATTGTAGTAGGAAAAATTTACCTAACTCTATTCTTTTTTATTGACGAATAGATAGCGCTAATGTATGATTATCGTTGTTCGATTCACTAATAAATTTTTGTGAACTGAATGAATTTTAAAATAGGAAGGTGGATAGGGGACATCATCAAAACTTTATAAAGCGCCAGGGCTAAGTTTGAGCGAAAAAACTTAGTTGACGAGGTGGAGGTTCATCGAAGTTTCGGCGGATGCCTCCCGGTTGAATATCGCACAGCCGTTGATCTTTTCTTAAAGCATTGAGGCAACTTAATGGACAAAGGAAAAGATATGCGAAACAAAAGGCATGAATAGCCTTTCTATAAAAAATAGACACTATAAACAACAGAGATAAGGGGGTAAGTACCCCCAGAGGCAACTTACCCCCTTATTATCAAGGAGGAAGAAATTATGTGTGGAATCGTTGGATATATCGGAAGAAATGACGCAAAAGAAATTCTTTTAAAAGGTTTAGAAAAGTTAGAGTACCGCGGTTACGATTCAGCAGGTATTGCTGTTCAAAATAATGAAGGCATTCATGTATTCAAAGAAAAAGGACGTATTGCTGACCTACGAAGTGTTGTAGATGACAATGTCCTTGGAAATACAGGAATTGGCCATACACGCTGGGCAACTCATGGTGTCCCAAGTAAAGTGAATGCTCACCCTCATCAAAGCACAACAGAGCGCTTAACACTTGTTCATAATGGTGTTATTGAGAACTACTCAATCCTTAAGCGTGAATATTTAGAGGGTGTTCAATTAAAGAGTGAAACGGATACAGAAGTTATTGTTCAGCTATTAGAAAAGTTCGTAAACGAAGGAAATAGTGTTGAAGACGCATTCCGTCAAACACTTACACTTTTAAAAGGTTCTTATGCTATTGCTCTTCTAGATAAAGAGAACGACGAAACAATTTTCGTTGCTAAAAATAAAAGCCCACTACTTGTTGGATTAGGCGAAGAATTCAACGTAGTTGCTAGTGATGCTATGGCTATGCTACAAGTAACAGACCAATTTGTTGAGTTAATGGATAAAGAAATGGTTATCGTTACAAAGGAAAAAGTAACGATTAAAACATTAGAAGGCACAGTTGTTGAACGTGATCCTTACACAGCAGAATTAGATGCTAGTGACATTGAAAAAGGAACATACCCACACTACATGTTAAAAGAAATTGATGAGCAGCCTGCAGTGATGCGTAAGATTGTTCAATCTTACCGTAATGATGATGGTTCCTTATCAGTTGATGAAGATATTATCGGTGCAATGAACGAAGCGGACCGTATCTATATCATTGCTGCAGGAACAAGTTACCATGCTGGTCTTGTCGGTAAACAATTTATCGAAAAAATGGCGAAAATTCCTGTAGAAGTCCATGTAGCAAGTGAGTTCAGCTATAACATGCCAATACTATCTGAAAAACCATTATTTATCTTCATTTCTCAAAGTGGAGAAACAGCAGATAGCCGTGCCGTTCTTGTACAAATTAAAGAATTTGGTTATAAAGCATTAACAGTTACTAACGTACCAGGGTCAACACTTTCCCGTGAAGCAGATTATACATTATTACTTCATGCAGGCCCTGAAATTGCTGTTGCTTCTACTAAAGCATATACAGCTCAATTAGCAGTATTAGCAATTCTAGCGAGCGTAACTGCAGCTTCAAAAGGAATTGAGATTGATTTCGACCTAACACAAGAGCTTGGAATCGTTGCAAATGCAATGGATGTTTTATGTGATGCGAAGGAAGAGTTTGAAGAAATTGCTCGTAACTTCTTATCAACAACTCGTAACTGTTTCTTTATCGGTCGTGCCCTTGACTATTATGTAGGCTTAGAAGGATCCTTAAAGCTTAAGGAGATCTCATATATCCAAGCAGAAGGTTTTGCTGGAGGAGAGCTAAAGCACGGAACGATTGCACTTATTGAAGAAGGAACGCCAATCATCGCGATTTCAACTCAAGAGCATGTAAACTTAAGCATCCGTGGTAATGTGAAAGAGGTTGTTGCTCGTGGAGCAAACCCTTGTATCATTTCTATGAAGGGCTTAAATGAAGAAGAAGATTCATTTGTACTTCCTGAAGTTCATGAATTATTAACACCACTTGTCTCTGTAGTACCATTACAACTAATCTCTTACTACGCAGCACTACACCGTGACTGTGATGTGGATAAACCACGTAACTTAGCGAAATCTGTTACAGTTGAGTAATCATTGTAGTCGGTATTTTATGTCCGCTCCATTTCATTGGAGCGGGTTTTTTTGTTTGATTTAAATGAAGCATGGGTGAGAAGCGTGGGGACGGATCTCTTGCTTCGGAAGCAGTAGAAACGTCCCCACGCTTCCGCACTTCCTGAGCTTCTCCCAGCCTATGCATAATTAACAGATCCTTGAAGAAAACTATGCAGGACAACTTGGAGGGAAGAACAATGAGAAAAGTTTTTATAGCGCTAATTTTGATGGCTATATATGCTATTGTCATGCCAAAGAATTTATCAAGGACGGAAATTTATGCAACATCATTCTTTTCATTATTTTATGGAAAGACTGTTGATGAACTTTTAGATTTGAAAAAGAACCTATATGGTTTTTTGGGCAAAGGGGTCGATTATAAAGGGGTTCTTGCCCAAATTATTATATACCCAACTGTTAATCTGTTATTTTTAAATTATTTCCCATTTAAGAAAAGTGTTATGGAACAGGGTAGATATATTTTGGGGTGGACAGTATTTTCAGTAGTGTTTGAACGGTTTTCTAGTCAAACTAGATTTTTTTACTATACTAAGTGGAAACTGTTGTATTCTGCAGCATTGTATCCCCTAATATTTCTCTCATTAGTTGCAAACCTTACATTTTTAAGAAAGCTTATTCATAGGGATCATCAAGTGAAAGGAAGCATGGGGACGGATCTCTTGCTTCGGAAGCAGTAGAAACGTCCCAACGCTTCTCATCGATTCAAGATACCTAAATATGCTTTCCAAGGACCTACATCATCTTTGTAGACATTGGCCATAACACGTGTGATCTGTGATATATGGGTTAAATCATGGACGACCCAGGTTGACAGTAATTCTCTTAGCTTTACTGAGCCAAAAGCAGGGTGAATTCCAGTTTGATCTAACTGTAGCTCAGTTTGAACTAGCTCTTTCAGTTTGATGATATTTTCTGTCCTTAATGAGGAAAATTCTAAAATTTTGTCGTGCAATGTTTGGTTTAAGCTGTCATGCAAGTGAGCAAAACGGTCAAACTCTGGAAATGACTTTTTCTCCCCTTCTACAAGGATTATTTGGAGTCTTGGTATCCAATTGGTTTTTTCCCCTTCAATGAGATGATCAATTACTTCTGTAACATTCCAGGTACCTTCACCTTCGTTACTTTGTAACCATCGTTTAGATAATCCTATTAAGAAGGATTCTAACGTTTTTGGTGTACGTTCTAATAACTCGATGGCTTCGTTTAAATTAAAGTTCATAACAAGCTCCTCCCCTTACAAGGCATATTCTTAATTATATGCTTTAGATATAACGTTTTTATAAATTTGTTTTAACTTTTTTGACTATCAAATAGGAGAAATAGTAGATTAGTAGTGTGTTTGAGTATAAAGAGATATTCTTTCATGAATAGTTATATGTAGAAAACAGAGGAGATAGAAGATTTTAATGAGAAACGTCTCCATAAAGCAATCTTTCAAACAAATAGCAAATTTGTAAAATATGGATATTCATAATACTTTTAGATTACTACATTAACCTTACAAAAATGTAGAGTATAAAAAGATGGGAGTGTTTTTAAATGAAAGGTATGAAAGTAAAAGAATTAATGAAATGTGCTTCTGCTGTTATATTGTCTCTTTCTCTATTTTCTATTGTTGCTTCACCAGCTTTAGCAGCACCAAATGATGGCGGAGAAGTTATTGTTGTTGATCCTGGAGAAGGAGATAGCCGTAATTGGTATTTATATGAAACTTACAATCAAAATGGTCAGAAACATTATAAGTATTATGAGACGTCAGGAGTTTATTATAAGCTAGTTGTTTATGATAAAAATGGGAACCGGGTAAGCATAGAGATCGGTAAAGTCTAACTAGAATAGGTACACCATATATAAAGGTCTATACGAAGTAATGTATAGACCTTTTCTAAAAGTGATTATCTAAATGATTCTGCAATTTCAATCATGACCCTCTTTGGAAGTGATTTTCTGGCTTCTCCGGAAATGTACGTCACAGTATATAGGTCTTTAACTTCTAGCCAAGATAAATTATTTGTACCATACTCAGCTCCTTCCAAATACATACCTCTATACCCTCTTACGGTTATTGGCTCAAAACGACTTAAATCAGCACTGTCAACACCAGAAACAAACCTAACTTTTAAAAATTGATCGTTTGTTCCCTCTATACTTACAGTTGTAATATGCGTTTTTTCGGAATGCTTTGCTGAGATCCCCTTAAACTCAAAAGGCAATTTGGTTGGTAGTTTAATTGGCCTATTACGTAGCTCTTCTGGCTTGTTTTCAAGGTTCATCTCATAATACTTCATTTGATTCCCACTATGTTCACCAATAAACCCTAATTGGTTTCCAGTAAAATATAAAAAGAGTGTGAAAGAAGTCGCAATGATGATAAATGACAAAATGGGTGCTAGAAGTAGTTTTCTACCTTCACGTCTCGTGGTATTCCCTGAATGAACCTCATCTAGGATATTATTGCGAATTCGATTGTTAAAGCCTTTGTCTTTAAAGGTATCATTTTTCATAATATCTCGCAGATTCTTTAATTCATCCATTGTTTACACCTCACCTTCGTACATCTTAGCAATTAATTTCTTTCCTTTACGTAGCCGCGTTTTTACAGTATTAATATTAAGTTCCATACATTGGGCTATATCCGTTAATTTCATCTCTTCAAAATAATATAGAAATATGATTTCTCTGTACTTGAGTGGAAGCTGTAAAACAGCTCTACTTAATTCATGCTGTGTTTCTTTGTGAACAAGAGCTTGTTCGGGCGTAGAACTTTTCCCTTTAATCATTTGGTGAACTCGATCCGTCACAATGGTCAGCTTCGTATCCATCCTTCGGAAGTAATCCTTACAGTGATTGATCGCAATTCGAATTAGCCATGTTTTTAAGGAAGAGTCTTCTCGAAAAGAGCCCAAGTTATTATAAAGCTTAACGAATATTTCTTGAGTAAGATCCTCGGTTACAGTATGGTTTTTAACATAAGAATACACGATATAATAAACGTCATTACCATACTCATTCATGGCAACTTCCAGAATATCATCCTTCTTTTTTTCTTGGTCATATTCCCCCTTCAAAAAGATTCACCTACTTTCCTTCATAATATTAGACGGGTAAAGCTTAAAAAGGTTTTCAATTCTATTTAAGTATACTTCAATAGCTTTTTCCTGGGGGAATGAAGTTTATCTAGAATAAAGGAAATAGAAAGGAGCTTAAAGAATGTATACAAGGAATAGAAAAAATAGGAAAAGGGTGACGAAAGATTCATTTATTTACTGGAGTTCATCAAATAAATATAAGAGTAAGAGACATACATAAGGCAGTAGAATGGTATCAAAAAATACTAGGCTTAGACATTCTAAAGGACTATTCTTCCACTGTTGTACTAGGTTTCAAAGAACAGGACCCGCACACGATGCCGCATATCTGCTTAATCGAAATCAATACTGAGAACATCCCAAGAAGCTTAACGCATCCGGTAATTGCTATTGCAGCTGAGCAGGCAAGAAATTGTAGGGAAAACCTTCAAAAAATGGGGGTCGAAATTCTAGACGGAGGAAATATGGCTCATTTTAAGTTTCTTGACCTAGATGGCAATCTATTAGAAGCCTTTTTACCAAGCTTGTACGAGGATCCACAATATGAAGATTTAAGATAAAAGAAAGAGAAACAAACTAAAATAAACAAACAGACTACATAATCACAACTATCAAAGGATGTTTTGAATTGAAGCGATACTTTATTGAAATAGGAAAAATGAAGGTCCATATTACAGAATGGGGACAGAGTGATAAACCCGTAATATTTTGTTTGCATGGGTTAGGGAGTACAAGTTTTAGTTTTATAGAAATTGCTGAAGCGGTTAAGAATGACTTTCGCATCGTATCAATTGATGCTCCAGGTCATGGTAAAAGTACACCTTTTGAAGCTTCTTCTGAATACGAGATGCCTCGTTTTACAAAATGGTTATCACATGTTCTAGACGCGCTTAGCATTACAAACTTTTATTTCCTATCACATTCTTGGGGAAGTTTTGTTGCACTTTACTTCTTACATCAGAATCCTCAACGAGTAAAAGGCTCTATTTTAATTGATGGTGGATACCAAACCAAGAGGAGAATGAAAGAAACTCTGGAGGAAGAAATCAATTATTATGAGAAGGATTTTGAAGAGTACATTTTCAATAACTGGAGTGAGTTTTTTCAATCAGAGAAAGAGGCATATACCCGATGGTCTCCATTAATTGAAGTTGCTGTAAAAGATCTAGGTGTGGAACATGAAGGTAAAGTGAGATGGCATGCTCGAGGAAAGACAGCTAAAGGCATCATCCAAGCCATGCATAAGCATGAAACAGAAGATATCTATGAGGAAATTCATAATCACTTATTATTACTGGCTCCACAAGATAAAGATGCACATGGTGAAGAAACATTACGTGTCTTTGAAAAGAGTACAAATAGTGTTATTAGGAGAGTTCCTGAAACAACGCATATGCTTCATTGGGATAATCCTTACATTGTCATTGAAGAGATTTACCGTAATTGGAAGGCTTAAAATCTAGGAATGTTTTAATAAAAGAAACTCAAGTGTGAGCATATTGAAAAGAATTGACGGCGAGTATTAACAAAAGTGCCCACTTTCCTGATTTAGAAGAAGAGCAGAAATTTGCAGAAACAGTCTTGGAATTTTTAGACGAACACTTCCCCGAAGGAGAAACGGTATATGAGCCAAAATAGAAAAGTAGTATTATTTATTGCTCAAAGTGTGGATGGATATATAGCAAGAGAAGATGATACATTGGACTGGTTGTTTAAGGTTGCTGGCGAAGGGGACAATGGCTACTCTCAATTCTATGAAACGGTCGACACAATCGTCATGGGAAGAAGAACCTATGACTGGATTATGGAGCATGAAAAAGGGGAAAATCCATATAAGGGAAAGGAATGTTATGTTTTCTCAAGCGCAGCTTCAGTTTCTAATGAAATGACATTTGTTCAAGAAGATCCATATACCTTTATTGAAAAGGTAAAGGAAGATGACGGCAAGGATATTTGGATTGTGGGTGGAGGAGAGATGATTCATTCGTTTATGAAAAAGAAGCTAATAGATGAATATAGAATTACGCTTGCTCCTACAATACTTGGGAAAGGCATTCCTCTATTTAAAAGAGGGGAATATGAACACGAGCTAGTCCTAAAAGGGATGAATCGGTATAACCAATTTGTCGAATTACATTATGAGGTTCTTCGCTAAACCTTATGCAGAGAGAGATATTCTTATTTACTTGCACAATGAGTATTGAACACAAATTCTCCATGTGGTAAAGTAATGGAAATATGAGGTGATTTCCTATGCTTTCCAATAGAAGAAGGATCAATCTTTCACAACAACATCATCATACATTGTAGTCTTGCTAGTCGATTTATAAAAATCGTACATAGGAAGACTATTTATCATGAACCGCATTGATTAGTGTTTTAACTACTAAATCAGTGGGGTTTTTTTATTTTCTAAAAAGTTGTTAAGGAAGAAAATGAGGAAGCATCATTGCCTTACATCAAAAAAATATATACGGAGGAATAATTTATGAAGAAGATGGAATATCAAAATGTAAAAGGAACTCAGGATTATTTACCTGAAGCAGAAGGGATCAGAATGAAGGTTAGAAGGGAATTGGAAGATGTCTTTATTCAATATGGCTGTAAACCTTTGGAAACACCTATTTTAAATTATACAGAATTACTCTCTTCTAAATATGGTGGAGGAGCGGAAATATTAGAAGAAATGTACACATTGTCGGACCGTGGAGAGAGAGAACTAGCTTTACGCTATGACCTTACGATACCATTTGCTAAAGTGGTTGCTATGAATCCAACGCTTAGAATGCCTTTCAAAAGATACGAAATAGGCAAAGTGTTTCGAGATGGTCCTATAAAAGCAGGGAGATTTCGGGAATTTACACAATGTGATGTCGATATTGTGGGGGTGAGCTCTCAAATAGCGGAGGCTGAATTAATGGAAATGGCCTTGGAGGCTTTTCGCCGACTAGACCTTAACGTGACGATTCAGTACAATAATCGAAAGCTTCTAACAGGTATGCTAAAGCTTTTTGCAACTCCAGAAGATAAAATGAATGAAACTGTACTAGTATTAGATAAGCTCGAGAAAATGGGTATTGAAGCAGTAAAAAATGAGCTTTCAGAAAAAGGGTTAGCAAGTAAAGTGGTCAAGAATATAGAAGAGTTCCTCACTAATCCAAACAACACATCACTTGACTATTTTTTCTCCTATACAAATGAAAATAAAGAAATTCTAGAAGGAGTAAAAGAACTTAAAGAGCTTCAAACATATCTGCAATATATGGGAATTTCAGCACAATGTATCTTCAATCCGTTTCTAGCCAGAGGGTTAGAAATCTACACAGGTACGATCTATGAAATCTTCTTATCCAACAAGGAAATTACATCAAGTATCGGGAGTGGCGGTCGTTATGATAACGCAATAGCTGGGCTAATCGGTACTACTGAATCATTCTCGACAGTGGGAATATCATTTGGTTTAGACGTCATCTACACAGCGTTAAGCAACACTGATTTCAAAGTAGATGGGGAGCTAGATTATTATATTATCCCACTACAAACAAAAAAAGAAGCCCTACTAGTCGCCACATCCTTTAGAAGAAAAGGCTACAAAGTAGAGCTAGAAATGTCAGACAAAAAACTTGGAAAAGCACTAGACCGTGCCAATAAAGAAGGCATTCAAAACGTCATCATCATCGGTGAAAACGAAGTAAGCAACAATAGAATCAAAATTAAAAATATGATCACTGGAGAAGAAAGAACAGAGTCGTTTTCATTTTGAATAAGAAGCTAGTAGCTAGTATAGTTGAAATACCGCCTTTCCATTATTGTCAGGGTAAAACATTTTAAGTTTTTGGCATAATGAAGGCAACGGTCTTTTTAAAATCAAAACTCATTTTTCATTCAAGAATAAAGAGGCCTATCATGATAAAGCTCTTTCAAACGAACAATCGTCTCATCAATAACCTCTTCACTAAGACTGGTCTCCTCTACAAGATCAATCATATCTTGTAGAGCCCACTCTTTCCGAATAGCCAAAAGCCACTTTACCGTGCATTCAACAGCATCACGAATATCCAGCAAGTGATCATAAATATGAGCCATTTCAAAATACGCAGCCTCATGATATGGATCTAACGAAACACATTTCTCAAAGTTAGATAAAGCCTCCTCCTCTTCTGAATCCGCTAATAATGCAAGTGCATGATTGTAATGCGCTTCAGCATCAGAGGGGTGTAACCATACATATTCTGCCGCGTCCTTTACAGCATCAGAGGTTCTTCCTAACTTTAAATGAATAAGACCTCTAAGCCAATAAATGTCTGAAGGATCGCCGCCCAATTCGAATGCCTTATTGCAATCTTCTAATGCTTTTTCAAACTCCTCAGCATCTAAATAGAGCTCAGCTCTTTTATAGTGTAGAAAGGGATTATCCTTATCAATAGATAGAGCCTTTGTCATCTCCTCTACTGCTTCTAGAAAGTAGTGTAATGCCTTTAATGACATGGCTACGTCAAAGTGGTAGAAACTAATCTGTTCTAAATGAGGATTACACGCTTTCGCATCTAATAAGTCCTTTAATGCATCCTCATAGTGACCAAGACGCATCCGAGCCTTACTACGTCCAATTAATGAATCATCATTGTCAGGCGCAAGAGATAAAGCATGATGGAAGTCCTTTTCAGCTTCTGAAAACAAGGACAGCTCAAATTTTGTATAAGCTCTTTCTGATAAGAACGTAGCGTCGGCTGGTTCTAGGTCAATAAGACGATTATAATAATCGAGTGCTTGCTCAAATTCTCCGATAGCATGAAAACATCCCGCAATCCAATAAGGGCACATGGTAAAAGAAGGATCCAGTTCCCATGCTTGCAGAAAATCTGAAATAGCAAGTTCGTGCTTGCCCATCTCTTTGTAGGTTAGCCCTCTTTCAACATATGCAAATTCTGAATTCGGATCGTGCTCAATGGCTTTATGTAGAATCTCGAGTGCGTTGTCAAAATCTAATTTCTCCCTATATAACTCCCCTAAATCAAGAAGAAACGAACATCGACTCTCTGCTAGGTCATAGAACTGGCGGAAGGCAAATGTAGAGTAGCGTCCTCTATTAAAGTATTCTTGAATGCCTTTATCGTGATGAGAAGAGAGTTGTTGATGGAGCATTTTCGCTTTTTCCATATAGGAAATGGCTTGGTCGAGCAACCCTTTTATCTGATATTCCTTAGCTAACCGATAATAATACATCGGTATTGCGTTTTCTATATCTTTTACGGCTTGATGAAACGCATGAAGAGCTTTATCGATATTCATTAGTCTTGAATACGTATCTCCTAGCTCATACCAAGTAGAACTAGTCCCGTATCCAGCTTTACGTTCATACGTAATCGTTTCTTTGAAATCTCCAATTGCCCGTTCATATAATTCTAAATCAACGTAAATAAGGGCACGAGTATAAAAATAGAAGGATAACTTTGAGTTCTGAGGATGAAGTGTAATAGCAGTTGAGATGGCTTCAAGTGCCTCTGTTTCCCTTCCAGATTCTCGCAGAATAACGCTTTTAATAAGGAATAGTTCGGGCAAATCTACTCCTTTCTCTTCTAACATACATAGAGTAGCTAATGCTTCATCTGCATGTCCGGTTTCTTGTAATAGATGGCAATATCCTACCTGATCTGAGTAGGATAACGTTTCCCAAGGGGATTTCTTTAGTATATGTAAAGCCATCTCAAATCTACCTTCTCGGTTTAGAAGCTTCGCCACTTTCGGTAGTAACGGAGATGAATTTGCCACCGTGCTTTTTATTTGATTGGTTTTGAACAGAATATATTTTTGGCTCATAACATGTATTCTCCATTTCTTTACAATAAAAAAAGAGCTTTGCTACTATGTTAGCATGTTTTTCTACTATGTAATATACTCATAAGCTTTGTAAAAGTTCATGTCTTCATTCAAGAAAGAGATTTGTTCTTTGCTTCTAAAATTTCCTTGTAATCAATATTATGAAAGAATAAAACGCCCTCAAAGAACAAAATCCAAAACATATTTTACAATGATATAAAAATAAATAATGTGAAATATTCCAATATAGGGTAGAAAGTGAGAAGTAATTACATTATATTGAAATAGTATATCGGTATTTTACTAAAGAAGAGGGGATTAGCAAGTATGAATGAAGTAGTTGAAGTAAATGAGGAGGAGTCTCCATCATTTTCAGAGGGAAGGGATGAGACACTCACTTGGAAAACTGTGGGAACATTCATACTAAGTTTTATTGGTTTGAGTTTTCTTACAGGTATAGTTGTGGGAGTAGTATCAATCTTTATAGGACATGATCTTTTTGACACCATTTTTCAAGGCTATAGAGGGTTATTATTAGATGCATTGTTCTTTTTGATTGTTATCTTGGTATTTAAAAAAATTCGTTTATCATTAGTAAATAGCTTCTCGTTACGTCCATTTAAATATTTTAAAACGTATCTTTTTCTTATTGCAGGGATTATAATCCTTTTTGGTTCGCAACTAGTATTGATCGCAGTCTTAGGTATTGACGATACATCTGGTCAAGCACAAAACTTAGATTTAGAAAGTGCAAAAAGCTCTATATGGAGCATGCTTTTATTCTTTTTATCGATATCCATTATTACCCCAATTAAAGAAGAAATTCTTTTTCGTGGAATTATATATCGTTTCTTGGCAGAGCGTTATCATTTTGTTGTTGGACTCATTGCATCCTCGGTTATATTTGGGCTTTTGCACGGAGGGTATCCTTTTTCAGCAATAACGATGGGAATCGTATTTGCTCTTCTTTACAAACTGACGAAGAGCTTAATGGTCCCAATCGCACTACATATTGGATGGAATCTTTTTGTGGCTATTGTGCAATTCATAACCTAGCTTTTTCCTAATTTTAATCCTTTTAGAAGGATAAGGGCTGCCTCGTTACGATTAGGCAGCCTTTTTCTTATATCTGAGCAACAAGCTCATTAATTTGTTCCAAATGTCTTTTCTCATGATATCCAACAAAAGGGACCCATTGATCTAGTCGCATTAAACCAAACACAGGGTGCGGATAAGCTTTTTCCTTTAAAGCATCTTCTGATGTACCTGCAAGAAGTTTGAGGAAATCATTTCGAGATTGTTCTAGCATCATTGTTATTTTTGAAGCGGTCATAAAGTCAGTTGTAGGCTCTACGAATGGAGGAGCACTTACTTTTCTAGAGCGGTCAACAGTGAATTGAATCGGCTTTGAATCGACCTCTTGTTTTTCACCCTGAGTCAGTGTAGCTTGAATCGCTTTTGTTACGGTTATTTCCATTAGATATAAGTGATGGAGTACTTGCATAATCGTCCAATCACTTCCGTCAATTGACTGATTTAATTGTTCGTCTGAGATCCCTTGGAAACTGTTTAGAAGATCTTCTCGGATCTGTTTGTTTTGATTCAAATACTCTTCCATTACCAATCCCTCCTATGTAAAAGAAAAAATATTCTTTCTCTTTCATCTTACTTTATATTACCTTATCTGAAAATAGAATTGATTCTAAAGAAAGAGTTTAACGATTTTTAGGCAGAATTCGGTAAAGTGGAGAAAGTACATAAGTTTAACGATCTGAGAACTTGCGTCTAGGTCAAGAAAGCACCTTCCAGAGCTATTATGCAGTTCAGCACTTTTCATAGGGGAGCCTATCATCCCACATAAGGAGCACAACAAAATACTGTTGAAAGTCTTCATTCAATTAAACGATACATATGTACGTGTTTGTTAAAATAAGGTAAATAATATAATGCTTTTGAAGGGAGTGTAGGAAGTGGAGACCTTTGGGAGAGGCTGTCTCTATATTATTATAGGTATTGTAGTCTTGCTGTTTTTGGCCATGATTACACAGAGTCATATTACCATTCCGTTTTTCATTGCGATTCCATTAGTCATTGTAGCTTTCTGGATGGCAAAGAAAAAAACAGATGAAAAAGACTGAATTGAGGATGAGGTATAGGATAAAGAAAAAGGACCTTTTATTATTGATTTTAAGTAGCTCAGTTTAGGGGAGACAATATAGGAAAGAGTCAACAAAAGCATTCATGTGCACCAAAGTAACTTAGAGGACATTTATTCCTTTATTTTAATAAATATTGCTCTATTTAAAGTGCGGACGGACATTTATTCCGTTATAATCAAAATTCATTAGAATAACGACCTTGATTTTGTGAAATAAAGGAACAGATGTCCGTTTACACACCAATTTCATTGTTTTAAGCTACATTAACGGAATAAATGTCCGCATACCATATGCCGCATACCATATGTCACCTACCACACCCCGCATCAAACTTATCAAAGCTTATTCCTTTTCTATTCCTAATTATATAAGCTATGTTTATAATTTCCTGAAAAAAATAGGCATCTTTGAAAAGCCTGCGATTGTTAATAGTTACTATATCTAAGATTACACAATAAAATAGCAGCCCTTTTGGACTGCTATTTTCAAATTTGTACTCTAATTGAAACTACCTAATTATTGATTAAGTGGTCTTTTCCTTATTGAAGTTTCCAGTATGTTCATCATTGTTTAACAAGCCCCAATAAATAAATAAGCCTTTCAACAGCCTTAGGCTTTGGAATAGGTTGCTTATTGATTAGAAGAATGAGCTGTAGAATAGTAATTGATACTAGTGTCTTTCTATATACAATGTACTTCGGTTCCCACGTGCAAGCAAATTTCCCTTTAAAATCTCTGAGACCTTTAAAGTTATATACTTTGTTTCCACGACGATATGCGATATTCAACAGTTTTTCTCCAAGAATACAGTTCTCATCAATCCCTACATTGGATAAAGGAGACATTCCCAAACTGCAATATGCAAAACCATGTTCTTTCGCCCATTCAAAAATATGGAGAAATAATACATCCATTGTCCCAGATGGACTATCGGGAGTTTTTCTCATAAGATCAATACTTATAGAATCATTATAATCAGTTGCTAAGGTAGAAAAAGCAATAATCTTTCCTTCGGGATTCGTAAGGGTTGCGATAGGAAAGTGAGACACATATTCATGGCTGTAAGACACAACAGAAAAGCCTTTTTCTTTTTGCTTGCCAAGCCATGAATCTGATACAAGATGAAGCTCTTGTAAGAAAGAATCAGAGAAAGGTGGATGCTGTACCTGAAAGTTAAATCCCTCACGGTTCAATATATTGAATCGTGAGCGTAGTTTTGCTCTTTTTTTGCCAGCAAGAGAATAGTTCTCTAAATTCACTTTCCCTTCTTCTCCAACATTTATAGAACGAAATCCGCAATCATGATAGTATTGCATATATTGAGGGCTAACCTGGTAAAAAACAGGCTTAAGACCTTTACGATCAGCGTAGTCACAGAACTCTTTTATAGAATCTTGGATAAGGCTAGAATCCCCAATAGGATCACCCAAAACAATCAGTTTGTTGAAAATTTGTCTATATGCGATTAATACACGCTCATTTTGTGCCCAAAAGATTTGTTTATCCTGTAGTAGAATTAAATGGGAGAGGTGATTCCCTCCTTTTTCTTTAAGGAAGGATAAAATCTTAGTAGTATTAAGGTCTTTATGATTTCCATATGGAGGTATAAGAGTACGACTCTTAATCATTCTTATATAGTAGATTCCTACAAAAGTAAGAAGTAATAGAAAACAATACAAGTATGTTAGATAAAGCATTTGCGTTTTACCTCCTAAAGAAGAATCTACATAAAGATAACATAATATCGGAATTGTAAATAGACTAAATTATTATTTACTAGCAAGTACCATTTATGTTTGTTTCGTAGATTCACATTTTCTTGATATATTATCTATATCGGTACGAATGCTGTGATGATTGAATTGAAGGGCAAATTTTTTTTCCGTGTGTTAGTAAGATGAAGGTAGTTCCTAAATTAGAAAAATGGATATTGAAAGGAAGAAGGATATGCTGAAGAAGTTTACACTTCAAACGGGTAAACGAGATGAGATGATTGAAGTTACAGCGAAGGTCCAAAAGTTTATTGAGGAAAATGGAGTACAAGAGGGTGCAATCATCGTGTATTGTCCGCATACTACAGCTGGATTCACGATTAATGAAAATGCTGATCCCGATGTAAAACGGGATATGATTCGCAGATTTGATGAAGTGTATCCATGGGAACATCGACTAGATCGTCATTTGGAAGGCAATACAGCAGCTCATATGAAGGCAAGTACAGTAGGAGCTTCCCAATATGTTATTGTCACAGAGGGACGATTACTTCTTGGAACATGGCAAGGGATCTATTTTTGTGAATTTGATGGACCGAGAATGAGGACGTTTTATGTAAAGGTGGTGTAAGAAGGTAAGATAGACATCTCTAAAAACCCAAACGCTACTCATCACCACCATCGTCACCAATATCATCTATATCATGATATCCACCATCAGAGTCAGTATGATCATCCTCAAAAAAATCATTTATATAATCAATAATAGATTTCGATGAATTCTTTTGAGGATGAACGAAATCTCGATTCATAAATTCATGTAGCGTAAAAACGATTGATTGTTGTCGGTTTCGATACACAACAAGGATGAACAATAGAAAAATCGTAATGATAATAAAGGACACAATAAGAATAAGCAACATGAATTCACACCTCCTTATTCTCAGTATATGGGACAATCCCTTAAATATTTCTATAAAATGGTAATAATTAACTTAGGATTCTTCTGTCGGTAATATTTTTCGGTAAGGAACTGGGGATGTTAGAACAGTAGACGTATTAATTTGTCCATACGATAATAACCGGTCAATTAAAAGCCTCATTCCATTCATATTGGAAACTGCGGCTTTTAGAAAATAACTTACCTCACCGGTTACACGGTGACATTCGATGATATCCTCTTCCGCTTGCACGAACCGTTCAAACTCATCTAAGGAAACCTTCACATGACTCACGAGAATAATTAACAAAATTTCTCTGCCAACAGCGGGTAACGAGATGCGTGCTGTAAACTCCTCAATTACTCCTTGTTCTTGTAACCTTTGAAGACGTTCTGAAATACTTGGGCGACTTAAAGCTAGCTGATTAGATAATTCACTTATTGTCATTCTAGAATCATTTTGTAAAAGCTCAAGAAGCTTTACATCAATTTGATCCATATTCCCACTCCTTTGCAAATTGAAGGTAATACGGATATTTTTCCTTCAGGTTGAATATAAACCAACCTTATTCCCTTCATTATTATATATAAATATACCATCTATTTTTATATAGTTACATTACAGCCTTTTTTGCAGGTGCAGTACAACAGAGAAGTAGGTGTTTTAATGAACAAAAAGTGGTTATTTATTTTCTTAGGCTGCTTGATTACAAGTATTGGAGTTATCATCCTCAAGCATTCATATATTGTAACTGGTGGGACAGCGGGGTTATCATTAAGTCTTTCATATCTAACAGGCAGCTCATTTGCCCTCGTATTCTTTATTGTGAATCTTCCCTTTTATATTTTCTCCTTTATCCGTATGGGGGTTACCTTTACACTATCTACAATTGCGTCAGTAACATTACTTTCATGTATAACAATGATTGACCATTGGCTACCTACCTTTAGTATTCCGAGTGCGGTTGGAGCAATTATCGGTGGCTTTATCGTTGGTCTTGGTTTGTCTCTTGTATTTATTAACGGTTCATCATTAGGGGGAGCCAATATTTTGGCATTGTTTCTACAAAAACGGTTCGGTACCAACCCAGGTTTGGTAAATTTCCTTTTTGATTTTATCGTTGTCACAACGAGTATTTATACGGTTGGTTTGCTTAGAGGGGTGTTATCTATCTTGTCCATATTTGTGACAGCAAGAGTGATAAGCTACTTTAAGAAAGAAATTGCACAAGGACATGTGGCAAAACAAAAAACAGAGTCACCTCAAAGTGCTTAAAGAAAATAGATCCCTACTTACTGAGCAATTCTGTCAGATAAGTAGGGATTTTTCATATCCACAAATAGGAAATAACAGAGTATAATAAATGGAGAAATGAGGGAGGAACGATCGAATATGGATGCTATTCAAAGATTGCAAAATGTCTTCTTTGAAGCATGGTCTTTAGAATCTAGTTCAAAATGGACAATAGATCATCCTGCAAAAGGGCAGTGTAGTGTAACAGCTTTAGTTGCCCATGACCTTTTCGGTGGTCAAATTCTGAAAACAACACAACCAGATGGTTGGCATTTTTATAATAAGGTCAATGGTGAGCGCATTGATTTTACTGAATCACAGTTTGATCAATCTATTTACTACGAGGATATCCCATCCTCTAGAGAAGAAGCTTTCCTAGATACAAATGAAAAACAATATACCATCTTAACGAAGCATGTGTGTCAGTTATGGGAATTGAACTTGTAAGCGGACCTTAAGATTAAAGGGGGATGATTTATGAGAAGAATTATGGTGATGGGGGTGTCATCAGGAGTAGGTAAATCTACTTTTGCTGCTAAACTTGGAAAATATCTAAATATTCCTGTACACCATCTTGATTCCTTGTTTTGGAGACCGAATTGGGTAGAGGCTCCACTAGAGGAATTTCAACAATCACAAGAAGAGATCGTAGGTAAGGAACAATGGATTATCGAGGGGAACTATAGTAATACATACGATCTTCGGATAAGGCATGCCGATACCGTTATTTATCTGGAGCTTCCATTAAAAACTTGTTTATATCGCGTTTTCAAGCGATTTCTTCTAAATATAGGGAAAACAAGACCAGATATGGGTGAAGGATGCCCCGAAAAAATTGACTACGCATTTATTAAGTTTATCTGTACAACGTATAAGTCTCGCAAAAAAAAGATGGCAGCACGACTAGAT
Organism: Rossellomorea marisflavi; assembly: GCA_003667865.1. Classification (GTDB taxonomy): domain Bacteria; phylum Bacillota; class Bacilli; order Bacillales; family Bacillaceae_B; genus Rossellomorea; species Rossellomorea marisflavi_C. The sequence goes on from CP033051.1 coordinate 1,280,246, forward strand.
GCATTTCAAAAAAGTGGTCCTGAAAAGAAAATCATTGTTCTAAAAAGTAAACGAGAAATTGCACACTACCTTCAAACATTAGAAGGTCTAGATTCATAAATTGTATTATTTCTATTCCCAGCTGTTTAGATTTTCAAATCAGAATTCGAGCACTTTCGTTAAAAACAATTCCATATTGGTCAGCAACCTCTTCTAGTATTCTATAGTGATAATAGGACTCCCAATTGTTACGTCTACTGTTCTATTCTCACTTTGTCTGATTCCAAGTTGATAGTTTAATGGCTTCCCATTAGATTGTAATGTTGTGGATTCCCAGTTGTGAGTATAACCTGAAATAGAAATAAAGGAATCCTCCTCAAGTGATTCAACAACCGAACCTCTAAGGGTTGTAAGGAATTGATTTTTCATACTATCAATATTCTCTTGAAGAGGGTATGTAGCTGTTACATTTGTATATAACTCCTCAGAGTGTGTAAAGTACTCTTGGACAAGTTGCTGACTCTGTTTTGTCCAACTAGACTGACCACGAATTTCCTTGACCAGTGCAAGCGTATGTTTATGATTCTCAAGGTAACTCGAAATTGTAATGGTCAGGATACTGTTATCGTTTAATGATTTAGAGCCTTTTAAAGTCATATGATCTGAATGTTTTGTTACCTTCCAATCTACAGATGGAAACATAGATTGATAGGATTGGAGTGTATGATTACGGTCACTTTCATTAGAAAAAGATCCGATCACCTCGTTCGAGAAGAGATGCCACTCTTCTATGTCACCGCCAGCTGCTTCAAGTAGGCTAATTTGTTTTTGAACAATATTCTCAACATTTTCCTTGCCTTTAATCACTTGCAACGAGATAGTAGATATAATGGATAGAAATAGTACTGACATAATGATTGTTTTCTTCAAAATGATCACCTCATCAGTCAGTGTGACCATCATTAATAAAATATATACCATACTAGTAAAAAAGGATTCTATTTTTATATAAAAAGCCTGACCTAAAGGCCAGGCTCCTTCGCATTAGTTATAAAATGCTGCTCCAACGATGATTAACAAAATGAAAAGCACTACGATTAAAGCAAAGCCACCGCCGTAGCCACCGCCGTAGCCACCGCCGTAGCCACCACCATAGCCTCCGCCATATCCATATCCGCCGCAGAATCCCATAGTTCAATCTCCTTTCATTATTTAGTCAATAATAGGATATTAAAAATGTGTAAATTGGATTGTACAAATGTCCATTTTTAAAAAATATAGGTGTTTGTTACAAATATGACAAAAAAATTTCACTTGTTAAATACCCCTTTTCTGGTTGATTATGGGTAATTTTGCTTATATAATTAACATGTACTGTAAATTGACTGATTATTACATAATTGGATACTTTGAGCGAAATGGCAAATTCATCGAAAGATGAGGACGCAAAGCTAAAGGGGCTAAAATCGAGTAAAGGGATAATGCCAGCCAGCTATCGATATCTTCTACACAAAGACTAATCGATAAAAGGGTTAGTCTTTTTTTATTTGACTTTTATTCTTCACTTCTGCAAAATCCTTCTAGTGAGACAATCTAGTGAAGGAAACTTCCAGATAGTGAAAGTATAAGACTTTCTTCCTATATTAGGAAATAAAGAGTATCACGTAAAAAGTAATGAGAAAATGTGGGGAGTTATATGGCAACAGCATACAACGTTGTGTTAGGTCTCATAATTGGTATGGTGATCATGAGTTTGATTTATTTCGTTTCAAAAGTGCTAAGGAGAAACAAAAGTGATATTAAACGGCAGATGTATCACTTAATTGAATCATCAAAGGATATCATATATGTCTGTGATGTTGAACCAGATTTAAAATTCCGATACATCAGTCCATCAATAGACGATAACTTAGGTTACGGAGTTCAAGAGGAAAGTTATAAAAATGCATATTCTGCATTTGAACGTATCCATCCTGAAGACTTTACCACGCTCTATCGAAAAGTAAAAGGACAGCTAAACTTTAAGGAGCCTATTCTTCAAAGGTGGAAAAACAATAGTGGGGAATATATATGGTTCGAGGAATATGCAGAACCAATATATAAAAGAGGGAAACTAATTGCAATCCAAGGGATTATTCGGAATATTGATGACAAAATGAAACTACAACAAGATTTAGTATATCAAGTTCAGCACGATGCTTTGTCTGGAATCTATAACCGAGTATTCTTTGACCAAGAAATGCAGCGGTTTGATCAAACCGAAGATCGCCCAATTGCAATTATTCTCTGTGACTTAGATAATCTGAAGCAGCTAAATGATCAGTTTGGTCATAAGGCAGGAGACAAATTAATTCAATCAACAGCAAAATTACTTAGTTATTTCACTTCTGAATACACAACTATATCCAGAATAGGAGGCGATGAATTTGCCTTTCTAGCTCAAGGATATAGAGAAGAAGAAATTATTAAATTGATTGCAAACATTAATACCATGATGATGAACTTTAATGATCGTAATCAAGAGCATCCAATAAATATGTCCATAGGGTATGCATACAGTTCTCATTCAATCGGTCAAATGGAAGATCTTTTCATCCAGGCAGATCATAATATGTATGAACAGAAATTTAATAAAAAGAGCATGCTATTAAAACAAGGTACATTGCAAGAAACAAAATAAGACTGTCCTAAGTCTGTCGCATGACTCAGGACAGTCTTATTTATTTTCATAGTAAAAGAAATGTGCATTTGTTTTAATAGTGCCTTTTTTCGAAGTATGGGAGTTTCAAACGAAAGAAAAGGATACCTAGCTTATAGTGATAGAGAGATATCTCCATTCTCTGCAATTTCTACAGTAGTATAACTATAAAAGGCTTTATCATCTTGTAATGTACTGTGAACCTCATTCTGTAGTTCTGCCATATATTGCTCATATACTTGAGGATCTTTTACAATATGATAGAAGAAAACATTCATCCCATCGCTAACATCTTGGCTTTTATATATAAAGGAATCTTTATATTTTTGTTGAAACCAATTACGAGCTTCTTCATGAGAAGCGAAGTCAGGTAATTCTTGTGCAAGCTGTTCGATACTTATATTCATGTTCGTTCCTCCTTGTTTCTGACGATGTAGGATATAACCCCTATCCTTATTATCATCCCCGAAACAACTTAAAATTTGAGGAATATTTAAAAACGGAAGGTGTGAAGGATATGACAAGAAAACGTTTAAGAGAACTCGGAATAAACGTCGGAAGATTTAAAACAGGTACATATAATGCGATTACAGATGTCAAAGGTGTAAAGGTAGGGCATAAAACGGTGATTAAAGATGGTGAATCAGTAGCAAGAACTGGGGTTACGGCTATTGTACCCCATGATGGAAATTGGTTTCGAGAGAAAGTGTTTGCAAATAGTTATGTTATAAATGGATTCGGTAAAACCTCTGGGACGATTCAAGTTGATGAGCTAGGAGTTCTCGAGAGTCCCATTATGTTAACGAACACATTATCTGTAGGGGATGTTCTAAAGGGAACAATCTCCTACATGCTTGATCAGACACCAGAGATTGGTGATACAACAGGTACGGTTAATGTTGTAGTTGGTGAATGCAATGATGGTTATCTGAATGATATAAGAGCGATGCATGTCACACCAGAAGATGCACAAGAGGCGATAAAAAATGCAAAAGCGGGTACCGTAGAAGAAGGATGTGTTGGGGCTGGAACTGGAATGCTTTGTCTAGGTCATAAAGGTGGAATTGGAACAAGCTCTAGAATTGTGACAGTTGGAGAAGAGCAATATACGGTGGGTGCGCTTGTTTTAACGAATTTTGGACGGAAGCAAGATTTGAGATTCTCTAACAAGCTAATGAATGAGGATACAAATATTCCAGACGGATCCATTATGATCATCTTAGCAACAGATGCACCTGTAAGTGATAGACAGTTAAAGAGGATTGCAAAGCGTGCTTCCTTTGGATTGGCAAGAACCGGATCATCAGCCTCTCATGGGAGTGGTGATATCGTTTTAGCATTTTCGACCGCACATAAAATTCCTCATCAGTATCAAGCTACAAATAATACTGTACAGTATCAGTTTATAAAAGAGGATGGTCCAATCATATCCGATTTATTTGAGATGACGGTTGATTGCGTAGAAGAAGCAATCTGGAATTCGATGTGCAAAGCTGAAACAACAAAGGGAAGAAATGAAAGGAAGATGGAAGCCATCTCGTATGACTATTTTCTTCGTTAAAAATAAAGTGTGCAAGAAGTGCTAAGACAGGAAAGGAGCAACAATGGAACCAACCCCCCTACCAACAGAGTTTTATAAAGCACCCACCCTACAGCTAGCCCAAAATCTATTAGGCTGCCTCTTAATGAAAGAAACAGCAGAGGGACGGACCTCTGGATTTATTGTAGAGACAGAGGCATATATTGGTCCAGAAGACCGAGCTGCACATAGCTTTAATAATAGAAGGACAAAGAGGACAGAAGTGATGTTCGGTGAAGCAGGTTTTGTCTATACGTATACGATGCATACTCATTGTTTGGTTAACGTAGTAAGTGGAAAGATAGATGCACCTGAAGCTGTTCTAATACGAGCAGTGGAACCTTATGAAGGCATTGACCTGATGAGAATGAGAAGAAGTGGACAACAGGATCGTAATTTAACAAGCGGACCAGGAAAGCTGACAAAAGCCCTGGGCATAACAATGGACGATTATGGACATCATTTCAGTCAGCCGCCATTGATGATTGCAAAAGGCTATGTACCGGAAGAGATCATGAGCGGAAAACGAGTTGGAATTGATAATAGCGGCGAAGCAGTTGAGTATCCTTGGAGATATTGGGTGAAGGATAATCCGTATGTTTCTCGATAGAAGTTCTTACTTTTTGATTACTTGGTATCGTTAGACCCATTACTATTAGTGCTTGGGCTAGAGATACTGAACATCTATTCAGTGTTTAAGAGGATTTGGGTCTTTACTATAACATTGAAAGCTATTAATGGCATTGGTGATTCTGAGGCGGACATTTAGTCCGCTATTTTTGTTTAAAAGAGTAATATAAGTGAGTAAAAGGACATTTGTTCCGTTAATACATGATATTTTTATGATATTAGCCACTTTTTTGATGAATAACGGAATAAATGTCCACTTCCCCTTATAAATACCTCTTTTTCTCGTAGATAACGGAATAAATGTCCGCTTACTCCCCACACCTACAACACTCCACGCCCATGCCCTCACCCAAACCCCAGAACCCACACCCCACACCTACAGCACCCCATCCAACAACCTCCAAGTCCGCTTTCTTTTTCAAAAAAAAGAAAGCAAACATCTGGATATATAGCGAATTTCTCAAGCCGATAAAATCCGCTGATATATAATCGTAACAAAAGTCAGATAAAAGTAAAAATTGAAAAAATTAAGTAATTGGAATAAAATAGGTTAAAGAAAACTTAAAGGGGTAAAGAGATGAAAATCATAAGGGTCTTATTTTACTATCTGTTAGGTGTGCTCGGAATACTTGGAGTGAGTATTGCTCCACAAGTTATAAGAGAGCGAGGACTTTATAATTTTGTAGGATTTATCGAAGAGTACATAAAGTTTTTCTTCCTATTTATTAATAAAGAGAATTGGAGTTATACCTATAAAGGAGCCACAACCGAGATCTTTGATATGCTTTGGGGACCGTTTGTATACTCGATGCAAATTCTGTTATCTGCCCTTGTATTAGGAGTTGTACTAGCCTTTGTGTTAACCATGTTTACAGTGTTCTTGCCACGCTGGGTCATGAAACCAATAAAGCAATTGCTCAGTGTGCTTGAAACCGTTCCAGATCTAATGGTGGCATTTATGCTACAGCTATTTATTGTTTTCTTTTTTAAAACATTCGGATTTGAGTTAATGAGCTTCACAGCACTTGGTGAGGAGAAAGTCTATCTTGCACCCATTATTACAATTTCTATTTTACCGATGATAGGATTCTTCCGAATTATGCTACTAGTAATAGAAGAAGAGCTACTGAAACCTCATATCGAATTTGCAACGAGCAAAGGACTTACAAAAGCGCGTATTATGGGCGCTCATGTCCTGAAAAATATTTCTCCAAGCCTCTTCTTCCATGGGAAAATGATCTTATGGGGAATGCTTTCTAGCTTATTTATTATTGAAACAATCTTTAATATGCGAGGAATTACCTATTATATCGTTGAAGATTTTCGCCCGATGGTGATCGCAATTTCACTTCTTATGATCTATAGTCCGTTCTTTTTAATCTATCAATTGATCTATATGTGGCTTAATACAGAGAGTTATGTTGATTTTACAAAGTACAAAAAGGACAAAAAACATTGGAGAGAATGGAAGATTTGGAGTTGGATTCGTCTTTCAGCTTCTCTATTAAAACAGCATATGAAAAACCCGAAGTTCTTTATCGGTTTTGTAGTGTTATTTGGGATGGTTGGATATAGTCTTGCTTATTCCATTTTTGTGAAGGAACCGATTTTCCATATTCAATTTATGAAGGATGAAAATGGTCGAATTATTAGTGGCCCACCTCATCCCCCTTCAGATCAAATGATTCTTGGATCTGACTTCTATGGCTACAGCATTTTAGATCAACTTATTGTAGGAGCAAAGTATACGTTACTTTTCGCCTTAATTGTTGCTTGTTTACGCGTTATTGGTGGATTTTATTTAGGGGTAGCGTATCATTTCTATTTAAGTGAAAGTCGGAAACAGTGGTTAAATCGTGTTGTAGATTCTATTCACTTTTTACCATTAAGTATTATTGCCTACCTGATGCTAAGACCGGTATTATGGGGGCTTCCCGTTCTAGGGTGGGATCACTCCATGTTTGAGCGACTTGTCTTTGAGGCGATTGTCCTGACAATCTTGGTATTACCATTAACGACCATCCTAATCGGGAATGAACTGAATCTAATATCAAGAAATGACTTTGTATTGTCGGCAAAAGTAATGGGTGGGAGTAATAAACATTTGCTGTGGGTTCATTTGTTTCCACATCTTGCACCTAGGTTGTTTATTATATATGGGCAACAATTCATTCAAGTTTTACTCATATTAGTTCATCTCGGAATGTTCCATCTATTCTTAGGCGGAACCATTGTTTCTGATAATGGAATGATGGCAGATCCACCGAAGTCAGGCACATATGAATGGTCCGGGCTCATAAGCTCAGCGCGATACTCGTTAATGACAGGGAAGTACTGGATTGTCATTGCACCATTGTTCGCATTTATGATTGCCATTTTATCGATGCAAATGATGGTTCAAGGAATAAAAGAAATCCAACAGCGTAAAGTCGGTGTATTAACCAACTTTAAACGAGCAAAGAGAAAGAAACAGAAAGAACAAGCGGCACAATACGCGCCTTCTATTGAGGATTTTCAAATTCAAAACAATCATTCAAAACATGGTTAATATAATAAAGGAAGGGAAGCAGTCCGTGAATGGGGCTGCTTTTTCTATCAGTAAATGATTTTCTAGTAGGATGATAAATTATGTATCTACCTTAATATACTGTAAAAGAAAACGAGAACTCGATTGATAACATTTCCTTTTCTCGTGGTGATTTTATATACTTTAGACAAAAGAAGGGAGAGATCTCGTATGAATTATGCGATCGTAACAGGAGCTACAAGAGGCATGGGAGAGGCTGTTGCCAAATTGTTTATTGAGCGTGACATCTCTGTAATAAATGTGTCCCGACGTGATAATGAGACGTTAAGAGATGCTGCTAACAACCATCATGGTACATACGATTTTGTTGAGTGTGATTTACGAGATACGAAGCAAATAGAGAATGCCATCCAAACTGTAACGCAGAAAGTATTTACGGAAGGTACAGAAACAGTCTATCTTATTCAAAATGCAGGAATTGTCTCTCCAATCGGTCCAGCGGGGTCACTACAAACAGAAGAAATTGAAGCAAGTGTTCAAGTCAATTTATTGTCTCCTATGATTATTTTAAATGCGATGGTTAAAGCTTCTATGCAACAGAAGAATACAAAAATGGTAATTGCTAATGTTACATCAGGAGCAGCAAAAAGAGCCGTGCATGGATGGAGTACGTATGGTACAACAAAAGCAGGGTTAAACATGTTAACAGAATCTGTTGCCTTTGAGTTTGAAAAAATGCATTCAAAACATAAAGTAATTGCTTATAGTCCTGGAATTATGGATACGGATATGCAAGGTGAAATTCGAGCATCAGAAAAAGAACATTTTCAAGATGTTGAGATTTTTCAAAGGTACAAAGAGGAAGGAATGCTACGCGAGGCAGCTGTTGTTGGTGAAGCACTCGTAAATCTTATACTGAATCAAGACATTGAAAACGGAAAGATATATCATGTGAATGACTTATTATAGAGACCTATATTCTAGGTCTTTTTTTGTTGATCATTTTAAAGCGAAACCAGGTTTATTGAGTATTTGATGAAAAGGGCAGCAGTAAAAGTAGGGGAATTAGTGATTTACAAAATTAGGAATGGGCGATATAGTTTATGGAGAAAAACATGCGGAGGAAACACAATGGATAAGTCTTTTCGAAAAACATTACTCTCCCTTCAAGGGTTTTATTTACTTGCATTCTTTGGATTTGGAAGCCTATTTCCATTGTTGAGTGTTTATTTAAGCCAGGTGCATCAGCTTAATGGCGTTCAGATTGGGACGATTATGTCTGTTGGACCAATTATTTTTATTTTTTTTCAGCCTCTATGGGGAATGTTTAGTGATTACAGTGGCGCACCTAGATATGTTTTAAGTGCGACTTCTTTATTAGCAGGTATTATGGCATTAGGCTACTTACTGCTTGAATCGTATACAGGTTTATTATTTGTGGCGATATTTGTTGCTGTATTTCAAAGTGCTATTGTTCCAGTATCAGACAGTATAAGTGTTAAATTTTCAAGTAATTATCGGTATGATTATGGCAATATTCGATTATTTGGTTCCCTTGGTTTTGGTTTAGCTGTTTTTATTGTGGGTAAGCTTTCAGAAGGCAGTATTGGACCTAATATAATCTTTTATGCTTTCTTCGTTTGCTTGGTACTATCAGCATTTATCTCGCTTCGTTTTCCAAAAGAAACGGTTGTGAAAAATCTTAAACTGAAAGAAGGGTTCCAAGAATTAGTAAAGCTAAAGAAGTTTATTATTTTTCTCATTATTACTTTCTCAATTTTTGGACCAAACCTTGCGAATAATACGTACTTTGGATTGTTTGTAGAGGATTCCGGAGGCACATATGCAGGAATTGGGATTGCCTTCTTTGTAGCCGTTATGGCGGAAATTCCCTTTATGAGATGGTCTGGTGCGTGGATAAAGAAAATCGGTTTGCTTCACGTTACGATCATTGCCGGTGTTGCCTCTTTAATTAGATGGGCTTTTTATTTCACGGAACCCAGCTTAATGCTTGTCTATGTTTCTTCTGTCATTCAAGGTATATCAATCGGGTTCTTTGTACCTGCTGGTATACAATATATTAGAAAAATAACACCGAATCATTTAACGGCAACCGCAATTACACTCTACTCTGCGATAGGGAATGGTTTGGGCAATTGGTTTCACACATTTGTCGGTGGTATTGTCATGGAGCAGTATTCCATTTATACCGTTTATCTATTTTTTGCCCTGCTAACGTCCTTAGGAATCATCCTATCAGTTTATTTAGTAAAAGGAGAGAAGCGGGAAGTATTGATGTACGCGAAAAATAACTAAGAAGTCGAAAGGAAAAGCCAAGGAATGGCTTTTCTTTATAATTTTTCGTCTGAAAATTATAATTATTTCCTAGGAATTTAGATTCATATAAAAAGGAATACCTTCATGGATCTATAATAGTAGTAAGGAGTACTTATTTTACATGAATGTTTTTAAAAAAAAGGAGAAACAATGCGAAAATATGTAAAAAGATTATTTCCCCTGTTAGTAGTATTATTTGCTATGGTTGGATGTCAGAAACATGCAATTATAGGAGGGGGTACGTCAGGCATAACAATGAAACCAGTTGAACTATCAGACTATGAAAAAAGCCTCCTAAATGCAACAAGCATTGATGACATCCATTTTTATAAAATAATAGAAAATAACAATACAAAAAAGCTGTGGGATTAAGACCAAAGCTTTTTATATCGTCTTATTCAACTATTACCTTTTTAATAAAAGCTATTTAGATCTTAAAGTTCCATAAGACCTTTAATTAAAATAATTACGCCTACGATAAAAAATAACGGAAGCAAGATAACCATTAGCGCACCAGCAGCAAAGCCACTGCCTTCACTCGAGCCATAAATCATTCCAATCACAAAGGATAAAAGTGGTGCTATTATAAACATAGTGGCTAAGCCCAATATTATGAATACTTTTCTTTTTGAAATATTACCTTCCATTAGTAATCCCCTTTTTTTATGAAATGAATATTTCTTTTTTACGCTTCTACCTGTTAGTTTAAGAACACAAACTATACATCTATTTTAACATAAAATTACAATTATCTACTTGGTTAATAAGAATCAATATAGCAATCGGCTTACGAAATAACATAGGATTTAACATACTAACTGACAAAAGCTACTGTCAATTAAGGTGTTATATCGTATGTGTACGGAACGCACTAATATTCAATAAACATTGAATGATAAAGAAAAAGTAACAGACCAAATCGCAGATTTGGTCTGTTACTTAGTGTACTATTTTGAGTGATCCTCAACTGTATTGGAACTTCAAACCCTAAGGATCAGCCCTTTACTTTAGCCTTTCATTATTCAGAAGATGCCTTTTTTACGTCTTCTCGTTTTGGCCAGCTTTCTACCCCTTTTAATCCAGGGATGCTATCTGCATAGAATACAGGATCTAGGCCTTTTCGGCGTTGGTCCATGTAATCGTTTAGTGCTTTAAAGGCTATTGGCGCTAGTATACCAATTGCAATCAAGTTAGTTATCGCCATGAGTGCCATTGAGAAGTCTGCCAGGTTCCAAACAATATCTAAGCTAGCAACAGATCCAAAGACCACCATTCCTAGGGCGATGAGTCGATAGATGAACAATCCAGCTTTACTGTCATTAATAAATGGAAGGTTTGCTTCTCCATAATAGTAACTACCTACGATAGAACTGAATGCAAACGTAAAGATTGCGATAGCAAGGAAGATACTTGCCCATGAAGCAAAGTGTTCATCCATTGCAGCTTGTGAAAGTTCGATTCCTGTTAAACCTCCTCCATAAGAGCTTGAGGTTAAGATAATAAATGCCGTTGCAGAACAAACAAGAATCGTATCAAAGAATACTCCCAGTGCCTGAATAAAGCCTTGCTTTACTGGGTGAGAAACAGAAGCAGTAGCGGCTGCGTTAGGCGCACTACCCATACCAGCTTCATTTGAGAATAGACCACGTTTTACACCATTCATGATGGCTGCACCTATTCCTCCACCAACAACCTGTTCAATACCAAATGCATTTTTAAAAATAAGTCCAATTACTGCTGGAATCTCTGTGATATTTGTGATCATAACGTATAATGCCAATAGCACATAGAATAATGCCATTACTGGAACAATGATGGATGAAAAGGTTGCGATTCTCTTAACCCCACCGAAAATGATGATCGCTGTAAGGCCGGCTAACACAAGTCCAATAACAGTAGTATTAATATCAAATGAATTACTGAAAGCGCTTGCAATCGTGTTGCTTTGAACAGCATTAAATGTAGTACCAAAGGATAGAATGATTGTTACCGCAAAAATGGTACTCATCCATCTTTTACCTAGCTGTTTCTCCATATAGTAGCCAGGCCCACCTTTAAATCCAACCTTGTCTTTTACTTTGTAGATCTGCGCTAGTGTACTTTCCACAAAGGCACTCGCTCCACCTAATAATGCAACAAGCCACATCCAGAATACCGCTCCAGGGCCCCCAAGTGCTAAGGCAATTGCCACTCCGGCTAAGTTACCTGTACCAATTCGAGTACCTGCTCCGATAAAAAATGCTTGAAGAGAGGATACTTTCTTGTCTCCACCAGCTTCTTGAACATCCTTATCTCCTAAAAGTCGGAACATTTCTCCTATGTGTCTTAGTTGAACAAACTTTGAACCAATCGTGAAATACAACCCTAACCCTAATAGTAATGCAATTAACACATAACCCCATAGTAGTGTATTACCTGCCGATACAAAGTTGTTTAATATTTCCATATTTGCCCCCTTGTATAGTTGATGTATATATTATCTGAAAATTACAAAAGAAAGTCAAGGGTATTATCTAAAAATTTTGAAAATTAAAAGAAATACTTCGTTATTCGAAGTATTTCCCTATAGTTTATAAGCTTTGGAATGAGAGTATATAATGTATATAAAGACAAACATGCACGTAATAAGAATATGAATGGTATTCTAGTATAGCTTTTGGAGGTGTAAGTTCCATTTGTTTACGAAGTACTTTTAGTGGAAAATTGTACTAGGAATCAATAATTCCAAGAATTTAGGACGTATAATAAAACACCAGCAATAATGGATATCCCACAAAACATAAACATTAAGTCAATGAATCCCTCTAGCATAGCTTTACGTTGATTTTCTCGCTTGAAATTTTTTACTTCTTTTCGATAGTATCTACTTGATCTGCTCATATGTAACCTCCCTAGAAATAATAAAATCAACATATAATTAGTAACTTCTAGAGAAATGTAGAAATTCCTTCTATTCCGTTGTTTTTTGGCGAAAAAAAAGAGAGACTCGGGAGGAAGCACCGAGTCTCTCATGATTACTTAGTGAAGCTGACTAGGTACAGAGATGTTACTTAGAGCATCTCCAGCACTTTCATCAGACTGCTGTTGTACCGCCAAATCTCCTAGAGCAAGCATCCCAACAAGTTGACCATTTTCAACTACTGGTAAGCGACGAACTTGATTTTGAGCCATTAATGCTGAAGCTTCTTGTAATGAAGCATCGGGAGAAATTGTTACGACGTTATTAGACATAACCTGTGATACATTCCCTTGTGTAGACTGAGTAAGTCCTCTTGTTACAAGGTCACGGTCTGTAACCATCCCGACAACTTGTCCATTTTCAACAACAGGAACTGCACCGATATTCATGGATTGCATTTTACTCGCTACTTGTTGAAAGGAATCCTGATTTGAACAAGTCTCAACATTCGTGGACATAATATCGCGTACTTTCATCATCTAACTCCCCCTAGTTCATATTATGGCAGTACACATATAGTATCTGATAACATTCCTTGCTCTATTCGAGATGCAACCTACCCAAATTTTTGAAGAAGATAACGGTCCAAATGAACTTCAGAGAAATGACGGGCAAACTAGCAAAAAAAAAGTCTGTCCACTTTCAGCAGTCATGGGTAGTAAGAACCTACTATTTGCTGAAGTGTCAGACTAAATGAACCTAAATTTTATTCGTAAATACGTAAAACTTCATTTGAAGGATTATGACGATGAAATAGGATGATGAAAATCGGAACAAAGATAGTGAATATACATAATATAATCATCACCAATAAAAATGAACCAATTGAAATGGACTTTTGAATATCATGTTGATGCTCTTCAACAAAGGTTTTCAGATCATCATTTGAAACAATAGTAGAAGAGTCAATCAACACGTCTTCATGCAGGTCATAATAGAAAATCTCGCTTTTGTTGAAGTGGAAAAGTGTATCTCTTGTTTCTTGGAAGCGCACAAATACCGCTTTAATCTTTGTTTCCTTCGTTTCAGCTTCTCCAACTGTAATGTTACTTCGAACATCCACAAAATCTTTAACCACAACGCTGTTTGCTCGATAGTATCCGGTTCTTTCTGACAGTTGCTGATCAATTGCCTTTACGATAGGGTCCTCAGCCTGACTCGGCGATAAAAAGCTAAAGGAAAGAATGATTATCAGAGCAGATATAACTATTATAGGAAAGTAAGACCTCAACATTGTCCCCCCTTATCTTTGGTACTACTAAATGTATGCGGGGAGACAAATGATTATGGCTAGGACTCATGAGTGTCTCATACTATCGTACATAAAAAAACCTTGCCTAGCTCTAACTAGGCAAGGTTTTATAAGTTATTTTCCAATGAACATTTGCGTCCAGTAGGTACCGTAAGATCCTCCTTTAGCGTATCCTACTCCGATATGAGTATAATTTGCGCTTAAGATGTTTTTACGGTGGCCTGGGCTTGCCATCCATTCTTGAACAACTTGAGCTGCTGTTGTTTGACCAGCTGCAATATTTTCTCCAGCTGTGCGATAACTAATATTGAAGCTTTTCATCATATCAAATGGAGAGCCGTATGTAGGGCTGGTATGAGAAAAGTATCCACGGTCACGCATATCAGCAGATTTATATCGGGCTACTCGAGAAAGCTGCCAATCACCTTGTAAAGGAGCAAGTCCTTGCTTAGAACGTTCAACATTTGTTAAACGAATGACTTCACTTTCTATTGATTTTGTAGCATCAATATTTGGTACCGTAATCTTTTGACCAGGGTAAATTAAGCTAGGGTTTGGAATTTGAGGATTTGCCTCAATAATCTCAGAAAGTCCAATCTGATACTTCTGAGCTATTTTCCAAAGAGAATCTCCTTTCTGAACATAATACGTATCTGCGGCGTGCGTCGTTAACCCAGTTAGTCCAAAGGCTGAAAGGAACAGAGCAACAGTTAGGAAAATTTTTGTTTTCATGGTCATAATTTGCTTCAGGATTTTATTTTTATACATTTAATTCTTTAAGAATCTAAGAAATTTAGCAAAAAATGTTTTGACAAGAAAAAATAAGGTAATAAAGAAAATAAATGAAACCTTTCTCCATCAAGAACGTCATATATGTATAGGAAAAATATGAATTGTATAGAGGGTGGACAGGTTGGCAAAGAAGAATCCAAAGATCCAAAATGTAATTTCTAAATTATCAAAAGTCGGAGTGAAAATTTCTGGCACGAAATCTCGACTAGAAATCCTACAAGAAATCAAACCCTACCAGCCCCTGCCAAAAAGGCTGACTCATGATTCTTAGAAATATCGTTTAAATATCATGACATTAAGTTGGACAGACATAAAGAATAATTCCCTTAGATATATTTTAATAAAGGAAGGGGAGATGTGTGTGTTTGATATTAATATTTTAGAGGATATTAGAAAGCGTGCGGATGGAATATCATATCAATGTATGAGTCAACAACGTTACTTAGATCAGGAGAGCTTAGTGACAGCATTAGACCATGTTTGTCGAGCTCTATCTATGTTTGCTGAAATAGAAATCCAGCGCTTAAAAAATGAAAACATTGCGTATGACCCACAGTCCTATATTAAAGGACGACTTGGAATCGCCCACAAGGTTATGAATCGTGCAATTAAAGACGACACATTCTCAGCGTAATACTATATACGATGTCTCAAAAGAAACCATAGATCACTGTAGAATATAGTGATCTTCTTTTGAGACATCGATTTTATTTTATTGTGATTTTGTCTTCTATTTCTCGGGAAATATCGACAATACTTGCTGACATTTGTTACATTTCTTCCGGTGCTTTAATTCCTAGTAAGGATAGCCCCTCACGTAATACAGTAGAAACTGAATGAACAAATGCGAGTCTGTTTATTTTTTCTTGGTCTTCTTCTAAAATTCTTACTTTCCCATAGTATTTGTTAAAGCTTTGAGCCAAATCTACAAGGTATTTTGCTAGAACAGATGGAGAATATTGACGATGAGAACGCTTGATAACATCTGGGAAATTTTGAAGAAGCTTAACGACGTCCCAGCTATCTTCATCATGAAGGCCATCAAATTTCAGTTCAGAAAAAGGAACATTTGCTTTCCGTAAAATAGACTGAGCACGAGCATGGGTATATTGTACATATGGTCCTGTTTCTCCTTCAAATGTAAGCATATGCTCTAATGAAAATTCAATATCATTTAGGCGATCATTTTTTAAGTCATGAAATATAACGGCGCCAATCCCGACAGCCTTAGCGACTTCTTCACTATTCTCTAGATGAGGATTTTTTTCCTCAATATTCTGCTTGGCAATCTCTATCGCTTTTGTTAGCACCTCTTCAAGAAGGATGACTCTACCCTTACGAGTCGACATCTTTTTCCCTTCTTTTAAATACAAGCCAAAAGGAATATGGTATAGATGTTTGGCCCACTCATAGCCAAGCTTTTCAAGTACAGCATAGACTTGTTTGAAATGTATGGTCTGCTCCTGGCCAACAACATATAAAGCTTGATTGAAAGAATACTCACGTTGACGATATAAGGCAGCTGCTAGGTCTCTTGTAGCATAAAGGGTTGCACCATCAGACTTCTTGATCAAACATGGAGGTAGATTATGTTCTGGCAGCATCACAACCTCAGCCCCCTCTGAGTGCTCTAACAATTGCTTATCTTTTAAAAGCTCAACAACCTCATCCATTTTGTCATTGAAAAATGCCTCACCATGGTAGGAGTCAAATGAGATTCCAAGTAGGTCATAAATGGCTTTAAATGCTTCTAGTGATTCATCACGGAACCAACGCCATAGTGACGTTATTTCCTCATCCCCCTCTTCTAACAGCTTAAAGGCACGTCTTCCTTCAGCTTCGAGCTCCGGATACATTTCTGCTTCTTCATGAAACTTTTTGTAAAGGACAAATAGCTCCTGAATTGGATTTTGTCGTACTTGCTCGATATCCCCCCACTTTTTAAACGCTACGATAAGCTTTCCGAACTGTGTACCCCAATCGCCGATATAATTGATTTTTACTGGTTTATAAGCGCACTTCTTTGCAATTAAGGATACGGCATTCCCAATAACTGTTGAGCGCAAATGACCCATTGAGAATGGTTTTGCGATATTCGGAGACGAGAGGTCAAGTACAATCGTCTCACCATTTCCAAACGAATGACTACCATAATTCGCTCCCTCATGCATAACGGCATCAATAATATCCTTGCTAATCTTTTCTTTATTCAGAAACACATTTACATATGGTCCCACTGCCTCAGCACGTTCTAGATAGGGCGAATGGAGTTGGCTAGCAATATTTTTGGATAGAATAGCTGGAGATGTTCTTTCAATTTTTGATAATTGGAAACAAGGAAAAGCAAGATCTCCTAAATGCGAATGTTTAGGGACTTCAATTAAAGAATACATCTCGGAGTATTCAATTTTTTCGTTTAAGACTGAAAATAAGATGTCCGAATAAATGCCTTTCAAGTCCATAGTACAAACCTCCTTAAGATATTTTGAAAATAAAAAAGCCTCATCTCTAAAATAGAGACGAGGCTTACTCGCGGTACCACTCTTGTTCCCCTAAGGGCTCTTACTAGATAACGGGTTCTCCGTCCTTACCTACTTCCAAAGGTTCAATAAGGATTCTCAGAAGTGCGGTTCATTCTATTCTTCACGCCAAGCTTTCACCGATCCTTGGCTCGCTTTGATCCAATATAGAATTACTCTCTTCTTCAATGAATGGTTATAAATTTGTTATTGTATATTTTACACAAATGCCATTAGATGGCAAGTGGAATTTAAGAATCTTCTGAAGAAAACATATAATTTTTATGATGGAACCTCATGCTAAAGACAATACCAAGTGCGAGCATATTCCCCATTAAAGAACTTCCACCGTAGCTGACAAATGGTAACGGAATCCCTGTAATCGGAAGCAACTGTATCGTCATACCAATGTTCTGGAACACATGAAAGGTAATCATACTAATAATACCTGCACACACATAGGCGTTAAAAGGATCTCTCGTATCAAGTGCTGTTTTTGTTAGGTGATAAATTAACACAAAGAACACACTGATGACAATACTAGCTCCTATAAATCCATATTCTTCGCCTATTACACTAAAGATAAAGTCAGTATGGTTTTCTGGAATATATACTTCTCGGTCCTGATATCCTTTCCCAAATATCTGACCTGAGCCGATTGCATTCAAGGAGTTAATTAAGTGAAACCCTTCCTCCCTAGCATAGTTATAGGGATCTAACCATGAATAAATTCGACCAAATTGATATGCCTCAATTCCTAGGTACTTCTCTAGAAGATCAGGCTTCCAAATAACAAGAGAAAATATTGCGCCACCTAGTATTGCAAATGACCCAAATGCCGGAATCATTATCTTCCAGTTAACCCCTGACACTAAAATAATACCAATTGTAATCGCGATCATAACCAATGTTGTTCCAAGGTCTGGCTGTTGCATAACAAACCCCATCGGAACAATGGCGATGGCAGCAATTTTCAACATCAGGATAAAGTCCGTTTTTAATGTTTTTGATTGATACAATTCATGATGGTTTGAAATCACTCTGGCCATAGCAAGAATCATGAATGTTTTCATAAACTCTGAAGGTTGAATCGAACCAATCACTGGGAGTCTAAACCAACTCTTTGCACCATTTATGACAGGTGCTATAGTCTCAGGAGAAATCAATAAAACAACAAGTAAAAATATGCCTATCCCATAAATATACCAAGCTAAACGCTTATATTGCTCTGGATCAAAAAAGAGTGCAAAACCAATAATAATAAACCCAATAACATAATTTAATGCTTGTCGAAGAACATAGTTTGTTTCGCCGTACTGTTCGGTTGTTTGCGCACTACTAATCCCTGCTGCGCTGATGATAAAAAGAAGAAGGATAATAAACACCAATCCCCAATCAATCTTATCAACCACTCGTTGTTTTGTTTCCATATATATTCACCAGATTTCTGTTGATTTCAAAGAAAAATAAGGCATAAAAAAAGCCCTATAAAAAAACTGTATGCATCCTTCTATTATGCTACCAAAGAACACTTTTTTCTACAATTAACATTCAGCAACTTTTTCCTAATACAACAAAAGGAATAACCCAACAAAGATAACCCGAGACTAGATGGGGAAGAATTTTATAGGTGTTTTATAAGTATGTGACCTTTTTAGTCTATACAAGCATTCTTATACTACTGAGTTGCTTGGAACGGAACCTCGCAGGCGCAAGCGCAGAGGAGGCTCACCGCCCGCCCCGCGGAAAGCAAGCATCTGGAGTGGAAAGCAACGGGCCACATATTATGACGAATAAATTAAAAATTCTGTTTTGACTAACAAATTCTGATAGAATAGGAACATTAGAATGTGCACCATCAAGGAGAGAGCTTTATGAAATCTAATGGACAAATCGAACAAGTAATCTATGTACATAAGCATAAAGAACAACATTATGTCCTATCCTACGGAATCACCTTCCAGGACTTTGTTCACCACTTACCAATTCGACTACAAAATATATTATTACTCAAACATCAATGTGATGAAACCTCATTTAATATCCATACCATGATGGAATATATCGAAAAAGACCAAATAGACGATTTACTAAAAGACGACGTCAATGGCTATGGTGATTTCTGTTGGATTGATTTTGCAGAAGAAGTAGGGGTAAATGAATTAAAAGGACAGGAAATAGCAGAGCTCTTATTCCTTGGTCATCTGAAACAACATCTCAAGCTCCCATTTTATTCAAACCTAAATAACCGTTTTGTTTACTTAGCTCATGACGATGGCTGGTTTAACAAAGTGTACTATCGTGATTTTAATCATTTCTATACGATCCTTGGTGGAAGTATTGCTGATAAGCTAAGCGAAGTAAGAAAAGAGAAAACATTTCTTGGAATCAAGAAGAAGACATCCAGTATTCCACCAATTCCACTAGAGCTTCTTCGTTCATTAGATGACAAAATCAATGAAGGATTAGTGTTATCATTAGAAAAAACAAGCATGACTAGAGGGAAAATTGAAATTCCTGTATGGGTTATTGGGGATTATTATAATATGGATGAAATGTACGAGGATTATCAAGATTTGAATAAGGACGTAGTGAGCTGCACACTTGTGTATGATCGAAGAGCTAAGGAATGGAGTACCATTTTAAAATAAAAATCATCGCGATGAAAAAATGTCTGGAAGCCAAGCTTTCAGGCATTTTTTGCTGTAGTCTCTTACGTAAAGTTTGTTGCTATACATTCCTTTTTAAACATAGAGTGCATGGAGCGCAATACACCACAGTCCACATGTCCTAAGCAGATCTGTATAAAAGACAACAAAGTATGTAAGAACAGTCTTGTTGTAAAAAAGTAATATCTAAAAATAATTCACGGAACTCTTATATGTAGAGGACCGCAAACATACATATGTAACACACTGACTAAGTGAATACATGACTGTCATTATAAAGGAGAGCGGAGGAACATATTTGAGTGCCTATATTGAAGTGGAAGGACTTAGCAAGGTATTTGAGGTGAAGAAAGTCATTGATCAGTTATCCTTTTCAATGCAAAAAGGAGAGATTTTATCTATTATTGGACCTTCTGGTTCTGGGAAATCTACTTTATTACGAATATTACTCGGTTTAGAGGATGTAACAGAAGGAAGTATTAGAGTGGAAGGGAGAGAGGTTAGCTCAGATCAAATTAAAGAGCGAGATATTGGTATTGTGTTTCAGAAGCCTATGTTATTTCCACACATGACTGTCTTAGAAAATGTTATTTATGGACTGCGAATGAAGCAAGAGGCTGTGGACTCTCACTATACTGAAGCCTACAAATACTTAGAAAAAGTAGAAATGGAGAACTATTCAAAGCACTACCCCAATGAGTTATCTGGGGGACAGCAACATATTATTTCTTTAATTCGTACCTTGGTTTTAAAGCCAAAACTCCTTTTACTGGATGAACCATTTAATCACTTAGATCCTGGCCTTCGTGCGAGCACTGCAAAATGGGTAAAGCAATGGCTTCGTAGTGAAGGAATAACGACCATTTTTGTCACGCATGATGTTGAAGAGGTTCGTAGTTTCGGAGATCGTATTGCTTTAATGAATAATGGCGAGTTTGAACAAATCGGGTACCCAGATGCACTCTACTTTAATCCTGCCACCCCATTAGTAGCCTCCTTTTACAGTAATGTCCTAGTACTAGAAGATGGGCTATACTTGCATGTGGATAGTCTGAAATATGAACTGCTGGATGCAGATAATAGTATAAATACAGAATTAAAATGGAAGGCACATGTCGTAAGACGGCTGTATCATCCTGCAGATCAAAGATACCAAGTGGAAATCCCCTCATTAAATCAGAAGATCGAACTGCCATCAAATGAAAATCTACTACACAAAAAAATATGGATATACTCCGATTCTCTTCACTTGCAAAGTTTTAAGAAACGAGTAACAAAGCGATAAAAGTAGAGGCTAGGACACGAGTATTTAAACTTGAATAATTAGGCAATACAAAAACGCATGCTAGTTTAGTGTGTAAACGTAGATGCCTGTTTTTTATGATCACATAAGCATGCAGAGTTTAATGTGGATGAGGGCATGCGGACATTTATTCCGTTAATGTAGCTTAAAACAAAAAATTTGGGGTGTAAGCGGACATCTGTTCCTTTATTTGACCTAATTAGGGCCAATTTCGTAATGAATTTTGATGATAACGGAATAAATGTCCGGCAACACTTTAAAAAGAGCAGTATTTAGTGAAATAACGGAATAAATGTCCTCAACAAAATTGCTTTGTCGTTACGGGCTTTAGTTAAAGTCACTTTCAAACGTTAAAATATTTAGTGAAGTAGAACGAACTGTTTATTCAGCTACCTACTTTCCCATTCCTCACGTAACACACCAATACGAATGGAATCAAAATATTCACCGTTATAGTAACGGCATTTTCTCATACGACCCTCAAGCTGCATCCCAATCTTTTCTGCTGCTTTGATCATACGATGATTGCCCGACCAAGTTGTAATGCCCACTCTAGGAATGTCCATCGTGTTAAAAAGGTGATCTACCCATAAAGTTAAAGCTTCGGTACCATACCCACCATTCCAATAATGAGGATCGTAAATTATAATCCCTGCTTCAAGCCATTTGGTTGCTTCATACTCCCAATAAAAGCCGACCGTTCCGATTATCTTTCCATCAACCTCAATAACCTTACCTTTTTCTGGTTGAGGGTTTACCTTAAAATCTTCCTCATATTGCTCGTAAGGTATATGAGGTAATGGGAAATAGGGGGCATCCCATTTCTTCCATTCAGGATTGGGAGTGCCATAAATGTATTCCCACAATGTATGTAAGTCTTCTAGTTTTTTATCACGTAATGTTACTCGATTTCCAGTTATTATTGTCATAGAAACCTCCAAATGTATGAACTGAACTATAGGATCTTTTCCGGTTTTTTTGCAAGAAGTGATGCGATTACTCCTAATATAGGGAAAATCAGTGTGAGTAATAGAATCTCGGTATAGCCTCCGAATGTATCATAGGCAAAGCCAAAGGGTAAAGGTCCAAATGCAGATCCAAGAACCATAATGGTTGTGGCAAGTCCTTTAATACTACCAAGATAGGTTCTGCCGTAATAACTAGGCCACACATACGTTAAGGCAATCCGTTCAAATCCGCCACTAATTCCCCAAAGAATTCCGAAAAGGATGGCTGTTAAAACCGATTTTGTTAGAAATAAAAAGAGAACAAACACGATTTCCCCTATAAAAATGCCTGCCAGAACATATCGCACCTGTACACGATCTAGTAGCCGACCAGCTATTAATGTGATGGGAAAACCAATAATGGCCATTAAACTAAGCACAAGTGCGGCCATTCCAGTTGAAAGACCATTCCACTTGAATATGGAAATCAGATGAAAGGTTAAGCCTGTATTTACGAGAGCAGGGATGCTTACGCAAAATAAAATAAGCCAAAACGCTTTTGTTTTCATTGCTTCCTGCAATGTCCAGTTCTCTTCTTCTGGAATCTCATCGTCCTCGTCTTGATCAATTTGCGATTTCTGCTTTCTACCATCAGGTAATAGCCCGATATCTTCGGGTTTATTTCGTACAAAATAATAAGCAATCGGTGTAAATACAAGTAGTAGTAAAATCGCCCAAACCTTCCATGTGAAGCTCCAACCATATTGTGTAACGAGCCATGCATTAATGGGTGGAATAGCAGCCGAACTGGCGAATCCTCCTATAGCCATATAGCTTAAGGCCTTCCCCCTATGAGTGATAAACCATTGAGGTACTAATGTATTCGGTATTAAAGTTAAAGAGCCCTGCCCAAATAGCCTTATAAAAAAGAATCCAAAAAAGAGCATCATCATATTTGTAACATAGCTATTTAGAAGACATGCTAATGCAAAAGCAATCCCAATGACCAAAAGTAGCTTACGTTGACCGAGCTTATCTATAAATCTACCAACAAAAAACATACAAATTCCTGATAATAATGTAGCAATCGAATATAAAGAAGAAACCTGTGAACGGCTCCAACCAAAATCACGAATATATGCATCAATGAAAACAGAAACCGAATATGTTTGGCCAGGTCCTGAGAAGAACACACTTAGAGAAGCGACAGCTACGACAATCCAACCGTAATAAAAAGGAGACTGGATCGGTGCACTTCTGTTTTGAGCCTGATTCATATAACACTCCTCCTTACTTTTATATAGTAACAGAAAATTATTTCGACTATCTAATGATTTTCTTTCATTGTTCCGAAACAATCATTATTGTCCGTTAAAATGAGCGATAAGTATTTGTCATAAATACGTAATGGTTCTAATCTTGTAAGTCGTATTTTTCCACTCTACAATATAAGTAATCTGTTAGTAAGAAGCCGTATCGGTTAGGCTATAGATAGGAGAAGGAAAAATGAAGAAAATCTTATTAGCTTGTGATGGATCAAAACAATCACAAAAGGCCGCCATGCAAATTGTACGTCTTTGTAGGTAGGCTGTTTTCGTAACGATTGTTGCTTATGAATACCATAATAACTTCCTATAGTGAAATGGAGCGGAAGACACTTGACTCCTACGGGAACTGAGGAAAGGTCGAGACCCCGCAGGCGAAGCCGAGGAGGCTCGAGTTCCTCCCCGTGGAAAGCAAGTGTCTGGAGCGCAATGGAACGAACAAGTTACTAGCAAAAATAAGCTGAAAGCCACAAAATATATGAAAACAACATTTAGGAAAGAACGAGAAGTACTTGTGACACTCTTACATGTGGTGGACCCTGAGTCTTCAAAGCACGATATGTTAAGCTACCATGATGCTATAACGGTCGAAGTAGAAAGAGAGGAAAGGATAAAACCAATCTCTCAAATTTTAAAAGAACATCAGCTGCCATACCATGTCGTCATGCTAAAGGGAGATCCCAGTAAAACGATTATTGACTATGCAAATCGTACCCCATATGACCTTTTGGTTATCGGAAGCAGGGGGCTTAATACATTACAGGAATTACTACTAGGAAGTGTGAGCCATGAGGTGGTTCAAAAAGCCACGATACCAGTACTAGTTGTAAAATAGAGAATTCTTTTGTGACAAGACGAGTTTCTCCTTTCATACATATATAAAAATAGGCTATTATCATACAGATACTAAAGAATAGAAATCATGCAATTTACACAGCCGGAATCCATGAAAAAAATTCCTACTGAATCAAAATGAACGTGATAAAATAGAAGAATCTATGAACACTGGAGGTTACGGAATACATGAAAACAAAACTTTGTCTCCTATATGGTGGAAAATCAGCTGAACATAATGTTTCCCTGCAAACTGCAAAAGCAGTAATCGGAGCTTTAGATATAAATCAATATGATATTCATCCTATCTATATAACAAGCGAAGGAGAATGGAAAAAGGGTCCTAGCTTAACGGGTCCAGTTCAGGATGTGAAAGAGCTAGCTTTTTCTGAAGGTGAAGCGATTGCACCGAATGCATTATCCTCTAGCTTAAAGCCTCAAGAGTCGGATACGGGCTTCGATGTCATTTTTCCATTGCTGCACGGTCCTAACGGAGAAGATGGCACTGTTCAAGGAATGTTAGAACTTCTAAACCTTCCTTATGTAGGAAATGGAGTATTAGCTTCTAGTGCTGGTATGGATAAAGTTATTATGAAGAACTTGTTCGCACAAGCGGGCATTCCGCAAGTGAACTATACATGGTTTATCCGCAAAAATTGGGAAACGAACAAAGATCAAGCATATACTCATGTTGAAGAAACAATTGGATACCCTTGCTTTGTAAAGCCTGCTAATCTAGGATCTTCCGTGGGAATCAGTAAGGCTACAAATCGCGAAGAGCTAGAAAAAGCATTTAATGAGGCCTTCCAGTTTGATCGCAAAGTAATTATTGAACAAGGTGTCAAAGCTCGTGAAATCGAAATTGGAATCCTTGGAAATGATGAGCCACAATGTTCTGTTCCAGGTGAAATTGTTCCGAAAACAGAATTCTATGATTATAAAGCCAAGTACGAGGACGGAGATACAGGTCTTATTATCCCTGCTGATATATCAGCAGACGTATATGAGCAAATGAAGGAAATTGGAATCGCATCCTTTAAGGCTTTAGATTGTTCTGGTTTGGTTCGTGCAGACTTTTTCTTATCGGAAGAGGGTCAGCTCTACATGAATGAAGTGAATACAATGCCTGGCTTCACACCGTTCAGCATGTTCCCACTTCTTTGGAAGCATACAGGTGTTGAGTACCCAGAGCTAATTAAGAAATTACTATCACTAGCATTAGAGCGTCATGAAGAAAAGCAGCAAATTAAACATACAATGTAATGTCTAATAAGAGGGATAGACGCGGTAGAAGCAGTGCCGCGTTTTCTCTTTTATTTTACCCTATATAAGATGTAAAGGAGTTCGGAATATGATCAAAAGATCCATTGAACAAGTAGCTGATATGATTCAGGTTGAAAATGAGATCGCTTCATTTAAGGACCTCATCATACAGGGAGTTTCTATAGACTCCCGTAACATTCAACCTGGCAATCTTTTTGTCCCTTTTAAAGGTGAGAATGTTGATGGACATAAATACGTTGAACAGGCACTAGAAAAAGGTGCAGCAGCTTCTCTATGGGAAAAAGATGTGCCAAACCCTCCCAAGGACTTGCCTATCATTATCGTTGAAGATTCCTTAGCCTCTCTACAAACGTTAGCAACTAGCTATCGTAACCAGCTTAATTTAAAGGTTGTAGGGATTACAGGGAGTAACGGAAAAACAACCACAAAGGATATGATTACAAGTGTTCTCTCGCAAGAATTTATCGTTCAAAAAACCGAAGGAAACTACAATAGTCATATCGGACTTCCACTCACGATTCTTGGATTAAAAGAGGAAACAGAAATAGCAGTTCTGGAAATGGGTATGAGTGGGTTTGGTGAAATTGAGGAACTTTCCCTGATAGCTCAGCCGGATGCAGCTGTCATCACAAATATCGGTGAATCACACCTCCAAGAATTAGGATCAAGAGAAGGAATTGCAAAGGCTAAACTAGAAATTGTTCTAGGATTAAAAGAAAACGGTCTATTTGTTTATTTTGGTGACGAGCCTCTTCTGCAGAACGCTGTTTCACAATCAGAACCTTATCGAATCCAAACGTTTGGAAATAGATCCACGAACACACTGTACCCAACCTCAGTATCACAGCAAAGTGAAGGAAGTATTTTTACAGTTAATGAACAACCCGAACTTGAGTTCATTCTTCCGGTACTCGGACAACACAATGTAAATAATGCGCTTGCTGCCATTTTAATTGGGCGAGAGTTCGGAGTTTCGGATACGAATATAAAAGAAGGACTGCTGTCACTGAAGTTAACAAAAATGAGGACGGAAATGCTTGAAGGTCCAAAGGAATCCCGCTATATCAATGATGCCTACAATGCTAGTCCAACTTCAATGAAAGCAGCCATAAAATTGATGTCAGAAATTCAAGGCTACTCCACAAAAATCGTTATATTAGGAGATATGCTTGAGCTTGGTCCGAACGAAAAAGAGTTTCATTATGATATTGGCAAGCAGCTGAACCCAAGTGACATTCAGTATGTATTTACGTATGGGCCACTCTCAATGGAGACCTACCGTGGTGCTACGGAACAGTATGCTGATAATCATGTCTTCCATTTTGAAGACAAAGACAAATTGGCGGATAGTCTAATTGCAACGCTAAAAGGTGGAGAACTGGTTTTATTTAAGGGATCAAGAGGTATGAAACTAGAAGAGGTAATTGAAAGAACACAAAGAAAGTAACACCTAATAGAGGATGTCTTATAAGGGTCTGTCCTTAGAAAAGGTAGACCGACCCTTATTTCATTCTTATTTTTTGGTGCCAGTTACAAATGGTAGAATATCTAATAATTGGTCTACACAAAGATCAACAGCCGGGTGCTCCTGTATCTGAGGTTGTACCCAAATGGTTTTCATCCCCAATTTCTTTGCGGAGATCATATCGTTTTCAACATGATCTCCAACATAACATGCTTCACTTGGCTCAACTCCGAGTTGGTTTAGAGCAAGTTCAAAAATGGCAGGGTCAGGTTTCTTGTAGCCAGCTTCTTCAGAAATCACGATAGCATCAAAATAGTGGCCAATATCTAACGTCTTAATCGTCTTCTTCTGAAAATCAGTGAACCCGTTCGTAATCAAACCAAGCTTGTAATGTTGTTTCAGAGAAGAAAGTAGCTCATCAGTACCATCCATGGATACACACCATTGGGAGAAATTCATAAGGTAATCTTCTAATAATTCCTCAGCTTGTATGGAAAGGGAATACGTATCGACAAGTCTTTGATACACAATATCCTTCCACACATATCCATTTTTTTCGAATTCTCTAAAGCATTTGAAGTAATCTTCTCTTGTAAAGTGGGTATACTTGCTTTTGAGTAGACGGTCATATTGATCATTGATAAAATATTCAACAGATTTTGAGCGGTTATGAAGAGTTTCATCTAAATCAAAAAATATGGCTTTCATATCGGCTTCTCCTCCTATGAGTACTAGCTAATGGCATGGAGAAGATCATCGATGAATTAGCTAATAAGAAATTTACGTTACATCGAAATTATCGTAACAATACGGTGGTGTCAACATGAAAGGATGCTTATTAATACATGGTTTTACAGGTGGTCCTTATGAAGTAGAACCATTAGCGGAATTTTTACGAGAACATACAGATTGGGAAATTGTTGTGCCAACTTTACCAGGGCATGGGGAAGTTCTTGAATTACGAGGAGTAAAACATACAGAGTGGATTGAACACGCAGAAGAGCAGCTTCAAGAATTGAATCAGAAGTGTGATGAAATCTATGTTGTTGGATTTTCAATGGGTGGATTAATTGCATCGTATTTGTCGGTAAAATACAATGTGAAAAAGCTTGTCTTATTAAGTGCTGCAGCTAGATATTTAAATGTGAAGCAATTATTCAAAGACGTAGCGGATTTAGTGCGTGAAGGCGTAAATGGGTCTATCGCAGAAAATGAACTTTACCGCAGATATAAAAACAAAATTAGTCAAACCCCCATTCTTTCCGCGTATGAATTTCGAAAAGTTGTCGGGATGGTTCGTCCGATTTTAAAAAATGTAGATATTCCCACTTTTATAGCTCAAGGAGAAAATGACGGAATTGTTCCTCCCCAAAGCGCACAATACATTTACGAACGTATCTCATCGGACAAAAAAGATTTGTATTTTTCTCCAAAAGCTAAGCATTTGATTTGTCATAGTGATGAAAATGAGGAATTATTTAGAAATATCTTGAAGTTTTTATTGAAAGAATAAATGAACTATTTGTAATTCGTTGAAATCATTAGATATAAATGGTAACATTACTCTAACACAGATTGGAACGGGAATGATACTGCTCTTCAATTAGGAGAGTATATTTTTTTGTGAAATTCTGTTTCATTTAATAAGTATTAGCAAACTCTAATAGTAGTTGAGTAAAGAATACTTTTATTATAAAAAAGAGGAAACATAAAAAAGGAGTATGAGAAGCATTGACAAAGTTTTCAGATTTAAATTTAAGCCCCTCAACGCTTAAAGCTATCAAGCGCATGGGCTTTGAGGAAGCAACACCTATTCAAGCTGGAACAATACCAGTAAGTTTAGAGGGTAAGGACGTAATTGGTCAAGCGCAAACAGGTACAGGGAAAACTACAGCGTTTGGTATTCCGATGATTGAAAAAATTGACGTGAAGGTTGGAGATGTACAAGGATTAATCATTGCACCTACACGTGAACTTGCGATTCAAGTTTCGGAAGAGCTTTACAGAATCGGTAGCGATAAGAGAGTTCGTGTATTAGCTGTATATGGTGGACAGGACATCCAACGCCAAATCCGTGCAATGAAAAAAGAACCACATATTATCGTCGGAACACCTGGTCGACTACTGGACCATATCAACCGTCGTACCCTTAAACTAGGAAACGTTCAAACCCTAGTTCTAGACGAAGCAGATGAAATGCTAAACATGGGATTCATTGAAGATATTGAGTCCATCTTAAAAACAGTACCAGCATCAAGACAAACACTTCTTTTCTCAGCTACGATGCCTGGTCCAATCCAGAAAATTGCAGAAAACTTTATGACAGAACCAGAAGTTATTCGTGTGAAATCGAAAGAAGTAACTGTTCCACACATCGAGCAGTTCTACACAAAAGTACACGAAAGAGAAAAGTTTGAAACGCTTGCACGTTTAATCGACGTTCAATCTCCAGAATTAGCGATTGTATTCGGTCGTACAAAGCGTCGTGTTGACGAACTTTCAAACGCATTATCCATTCGTGGGTATCTTGCTGAAGGAATCCACGGTGATCTTTCACAAGCAAAACGTATGAGTGTACTACGCAAGTTCAAAGAAGGAAAAATCGATGTTCTTGTTGCGACAGACGTTGCAGCGCGTGGACTAGATATTTCTGGTGTAACACATGTATACAACTTCGATATTCCACAAGATCCTGAAAGCTACGTTCACCGTATCGGACGTACAGGAAGAGCGGGTAAAGAAGGAATGGCAGTTACCTTCGTAACACCAAGAGAAATGGATTACCTGAAAATCGTTGAACAAACAACGAAAAAGCGCATGACACCACTAAAGCCACCAACATTAAACGAAGCTTTAGAAGGTCAACAACGCTTAGCTATGGAAAAATTAATTGAGTCCCTTAAAGATGGTGACGTATCAGATTACATGGTTGTTGCAAAAGAACTTGCAGCTGAATATGATCCGGTTCAAGTTGTAGCAGCAGCAATCCGTCTTATGACGAAAGAGCCAGACACAACACCGGTTCAACTTTCTGAAGAACGCCCATTACCAAACCGCAAACGTTCAGGCGGCGGCGGTGGCGGTGGAAACCGTAGAGGACCGAAGAAAGGTCAAGCACGTGGCGGCAGCGGCGGTGGAGATCGCGGCGGTGACCGTGGCGGCCAAAGAGGACGCAGCCCACGCTCGGGAAGCGGTAACCCACGTGGAAAGAGTTATAATAAGTCTAGATAAGTTTTTGAACCACGCTTTGAGTAGCGTGGTTTTTTTGTTTTTTTGGGGAAAAGTAGCTTAGAATTTAATTTGAGTCGTTTAGATTAGACTTTGGGTCGTTTAGAATCTGAGTTAAGTCGTTTATAACTAAATTTGAGTCGTTTATAGCAGTAGCACAACCATTTTTCGGGACTTCGTCTACAAAACAACCAGGGAAGATAACAAATATTTCAACTAAAACACGCAAAGTAGCAGGAACTTAAAGAAGAAATAGAGAAATTAACAATGAATCTAATAAGGAGATGATAATTTGACAAGAAAAAGGCTAACAATACCGCTAAACGTAAGGCTAAATCAAGCTTTGTTAAGGAGATTACCTCCGAATCATGAAAAGATCCCCATAATTAGAGAGGATTTAATGAAGAGAAATGCTGGGTATCGAGGAGAAAAAGCTTTAGATGCACAATTAAGGGTAATCGAAGCAAAAGGATATACTATTTTCCAGGGGCTAAGGCTTGAAGTGGACCAGCAAGTCTTTCAAATTGATACACTTATCATATCTTGTAGATTTGCTTTAATATTAGAGGTGAAAAATATTGCGGGAACATTAATTTTTGACCAAAGGTTTAAACAGTTGATCCGTGTATTAGATAATAAGGAAGAAGGTTTTTTAGACCCAATTTCTCAAGCCCAGCGGCATAAATTTTTACTCGAGGAATTATTAAAGAAGATAAAGTTGTTTAATGTTCCTATCCTATTCAAAGTAGTCATCTCAAACCCAAGCACTATAATTAAATCAGCCTCATACAATGTAATAGATCCCTCAATTGTAATCCACCTAAATCAACTTCTAATCAACTTCCATAAAATTGAAAACTCCTATTCCGAAGAAAAAATTACAAAGAAAGAACTAAATAAGATAAAGAAAGTCATTCTAAAAAATCATAGTATTATAATCCCGAACAAATCCATTTATAAAGTAGAAGATGATGAAATCCGTTCAGGTGTACTATGTGAGAAATGCTCTGTTAAGAAAATGATAAGAAGGAAGACGTATTGGTATTGTCCATCTTGCATGCATAAATCAGCCTCATCACACATTAGTGCCCTCTCTGATTACTGCCTTCTCATTAATCCTAATCCAAGAAATGAAGCCATAAAAGATTTCCTCAATATTAAATCTAGTAAATCCACAAGATTATTACTGCAATCCATGAATATTCCACACGAAGGTGATAAAAGGTGGCGTAGGTATTTATTGCTGGATTACTTCATAAAGATCTGGGATTAAACATTAGGATATTCCAATGTAGCAGTATGTTCAATACAAACCTCTTCTTACGGATATAATAATTACTACTATATTTTTGAGAAAGAGGTGCAACCCAATATGACCCTAGTCCGTTTAGGCTACGTAGCAATGAGCATGCAGCTTCAAAATGCCTCGCCGTCACAGACGATGACCTATAAGCAATTTTCACAGATTCAGGATCGGGAAGCGGCATTAAGAAAGCTCGAAAGAATTGCAGTGTCAAATATCGAAAATTGCTTACGTTTGTTAAAGCATAATCAAATGCATGATATCCATTTCTTTCGACTAAGCTCAAAACTGATTCCGTTAGCAAACCATCCAGAGCTAGAGGATTGGAACTTTCTCCCTCCTTTAAAAAAGGTACTGAAGGAACTAGGAGAGTATGCGAATTCGCACAAAATGAGAATTGGATTTCATCCCGATCACTTCGTTGTGTTGAATGGAACTGATGTTGACATATTAAAAAACTCATTGGTTACTCTTAAAATGCATGAGGCATTATTAAAGCTAATGAACATTCCGAGACAGCATCGCTGTGTGCTTCATGTGGGTGGAGCATATGAAGACAAGGAAAAGGCACTTGAACAATTTATACATAACTGGAGTCTTACCCCGACTTCACTACAAGAGATGTTGATACTCGAAAATGATGACACGGTGTTTACTGTTTCTGAAACTCTTTATCTCTGTGAAAAGCTAGGCATCCCCCTTGTATTCGATTATCATCATCATTTAGCAAATCATACAAGTGATTGGAAGACAGAATGGCCAAGGATTGTACAGAGCTGGGAGCACTCTCCTTTACCGTTAAAGATGCATATTTCAAGTCCGCGATCGGAAAAAGATTTCAATGCACATTCTGACTATATTGACCCCAATATGTTCTTGGAATTTTTACAGCATGCAAAAGGCTCTGTTGATCAAATTGATTGTATGATCGAAGCGAAGCAAAAAGACGAAGCGCTATTCAAGCTTGTGGAAGACCTTCAAAAAGAAAGCAGCATCGAGTGGGTTGACAAGTCATCGTTTTACATTAAATAAAGGTCCGTTGAGGGACGGACCTTTCACATACAACTATTTCTTTGCGAAAAAACGACCAAGTAGGAACCCTGCAAGAAGCCCAAATATATGAGCAGTAACGTTAATACCTGACTGGAAGAAGGTCATTCCAAGCCCAATTACGATAATAGGTAGAAGAATTTGCTTGTTGTCTCGTGTTATAAACGGGTGTTTCATTGAAATTAATGCAAGGTAATACCCAAATAGTCCAAATATAGCACCAGAGGCACCGACATGACTGTATGTTAATGGTTTTAAAAAGAAGGTTGCAATGTTTGCTGAGATTCCACTAACAAGGTAAATTAATGAAAACGAAAGCTTTCCTAAATACCGTTCTAATGGAGGCCCGAAAAGTACGAGTGAAAATGTATTAAATAGAAAATGAGCAAAGCCTAAATGAACAAACATAGGTGTAATGAGGCGCCACCATTCACCGTTTTGAATATATAAGTTTACTCCTGCCAATTGTTCGAATACTAGAACCTTCGGAAAAAAGGGAACGAGGTTTCCTAGAAAAAGGATTGTATGGATCGCTGCAATTATCGAGATTACAGGATATAAACGAATGAATTGTGAAAAGCTTTCTGTACGCACAAACATTGAAACGGACCTCCTATTATAGATAAAATAATAATCATATGGATAGTGTATCATGTTGAGTGTAGAAATCATTATAATATGTTATGGCTGAACTTATACATATAGGAAATGACACTTGTACAAGTTATGCTCTCAGCAAGTGAATTAGAAGGAGAGTTTTGTGTGATAAAAGGGATAGGATTGGATCTTGTCGATCTTGATAGAATTCAGAAGCTGGTTGAGCGACAACCGAAATTTGTAGAAAGAATCTTAACTTCTGAAGAAAAGAAACGGTATGCAACACTATCAGATAAAAGAAAAGTGGAATTTTTATCTGGAAGATTTGCAGCAAAAGAGGCCTTTGCAAAAGCGATGGGAACCGGAATTGGAACACATGTATCATTCCAGGACATTGAGGTTCAAAATGACGCCTCAGGAAAGCCATACATATCAAAACCAATACAAAACGGTGTGCACTTATCCATCACCCACAGTACACTAACTGCAGCAGCGCAGGTTATTATTGAAGAATGAGGGACGGACCTTCGAATAAAATTCGAGGTCCGTCCCTCAAAAAAATTATAGGCTTGTCATCTTCTATAGCATATTCGGTAAGGTTGTCTCATATATTCATAGTGCAGTAGGAGAGACAAGGGTAGCCTTTACGAATTGCATTGCTTATTTTGGTGAGTGGATCAGATCGTGGACGGTAGTACCAAAGGGCGTGTTCATTTTTAGAGTGCTATACTTTCCCCTCTCTCATATACGTAATTGAGACAAAAGGGGTTGAAGAGAAGAATGAAAAGTAAATCATGGATAGTCGTATTACTGATGATCGCAGTGTTGGCACTTAGTGCTTGTGGAACAAAGACGAAGGAAGATATTGTTGAGGACCTCAATGCTAAGGTAACAGACTTAAAAGGCTACAAAGCAACTGCAAAAATGACCTTGCAGGTAGGCGAAGAGCCTCAAACATATGATGTGGATGTTTGGCATAATGAACCTCATTACTATCGTGTACATTTAAAGAACACAGCTAAAGAGCAAAGCCAAATGATTTTACGTAACGATGAGGGAGTATTTGTTTTAACTCCTGCACTAAACAAGAGCTTCAAATTCCAAAGCGAGTGGCCTGACAATAGTAGCCAAGCTTACTTGTATCAATCATTAGTACAAGACATCCTGGAAGATCCAGAAGCGAAGTTTACAGAAACAGAAGAGCATTATGTGTTTGAAACAAAAACAAGATACAAAAACAGTCAAATGCTTCCTGTTCAAGAAATCAAGTTTAATAAAAAAGAGTTAACGCCTGCAGAAGTTAAAGTGATGGATGCAGACCGCAACGCTCTAGTTGTTGTAGAGTTTTCAAAAGTAGATCTAAATGCAACATTTGAAAAAGATGACTTTGATATGAAGAAAAACATGACTGGAGCTCAATTAGAGGTACCGGTAAATGCGACTGTAGGAAGTCAGGAATTCAGTGTTATGTATCCACTAGCCGAAATTCCAGCAACAGAGCTTGTTGAAGAGAAAGAAGTAGCAACTGCAAATGGAAAGCGTGTCATTTTAACATATGACGGTGAGAAGCCATTTACGCTAGTTCAAGAAAAAGCACAAGTCGTTCCAACAATGACGGTTTCTACTCCAGTTAAAGGAGAGTTAGTAAACCTTGGGCACACAATGGCGGCAGTTACAGATAATTCCATTAAGTGGACGCATGATGGTGTAGATTATACTTTAGCATCTTCAAACCTTACTAAGGATGAAATGGTTATGCTAGCACAATCTGTTCAAGGAACAATGGTAAAATAAATCACCTCCTAAAAGACCAACAGGTCCATACCTGCTTGGTCTTTTCTTCTATATATCAACCTGTGGATCCGTTCCAGCTACAGCCTCAAGCATGTCACAACAATAGCATGTGGAAAATAAGTACCTTACAAGATCAGTACGTTTTAATACCTAATGCAAAAGCTCTATTTCTCATGTATAAGGGATAATGTATTTGACAGAAAGTAGTAAGGTATGAATAATCAACAATAACAAGGAATATAATGAATCGTTTGTATGCAGAGGAAGTGAATGGTTTTGGATTTACGGAAGGAATTCTTTCGAGATACATGGGTGGAAATTAATTTAGATTATTTGTACGAAAATGTTACGAGAATGAAACAACATCTAGCTGCTGATACCTCTATTATTGCTGTAGTGAAAGCAAATGCGTATGGACACGGTGACCTTCAAGTTGCTCAAACTGCTTTGGAAGCAGGTGCTACGATGCTTGCGGTTGCTTTTTTAGATGAGGCGGTTGCTTTAAGAAAACAAGGTCTTAAAGCGCCTGTTCTAGTATTAGGAGCGACAAGGCCAGAAGATGCTAGGATTGCAGCAGAGTTAGATATTTGCTTAACGGCTACTAGTAAGGAGTGGTTATGTGAAGTAGAACATCATGTTACCTCGAACAGTCCGCTCTCAATCCATGTAAAGTGTGATACAGGGATGGGGAGAATTGGAATCCGAAGTATTGAAGAGCTGCTAGAAGTTGTAGAAATCCTGCGTGATTCAGAGTGTTTCGTGTTCAACGGAGTATTTACTCACTACGCGACAGCAGATGAGCTAGACACCCAATACTTCAAGTATCAGTTAGAGAAGTTTGAAGAGATGCTGAATTCTCTACCAGTAAGACCGCCATTTATACATTCTTCAAATAGTGCTGCATCCTTAATGCATCCTTCTTCACACTTTAATTCTGTGCGTATAGGGATTGCGATGTACGGGTTAACACCTTCACTAGAGATAAAAGATCATTTGCCAATTCCGTTAAAACAAAGTTTTTCTTTGCATTGTCGATTGGTTCAGGTAAAAGAGGTTGAGGCAGGGGAGAAGATTAGTTATGGTGCAACCTATGAGGCCTCTGATAGAGAATGGATTGGAACACTCCCGATTGGGTACGCTGATGGCTGGCTGAGAAGGCTGCAAGGCCAAGAGGTACTAATTGAGGGCAGACGAATGCCGATCGTCGGAAGAATCTGTATGGATCAGTGCATGATTCGACTACCTCATAAGGTAGAAGTTGGTACAAGAGTTACGTTGATTGGTCAACAATTAGATCAGTCTATATTGATTGATGAGATTGCGAAACATCTTGAAACGATTAACTATGAAATTCCGTGTATCATTTCAAATCGAGTACCAAGAGTATATGTAAGAAATGGAAAATATCAATCAGTTGAAAATAATATTATGTCTTTATGGAAATGAATGCATAAATGATGATTCATTTGGTGGATAATAGAAGAGGTTGTTAAATAAGTGCCCATTCAATAGAGGATAAAGCTTTAATTGTCAATACTTCTCATTTGAAAAAGTGGCCGTGTATCCGATATTATTCAATAAGCGATGTTTTAATTATTTATTTATTATTGAATCTCGTTTCTTCTCCCAAATGATAGGAAAGAGTTCAATAAAGCCTTTTCTTTGTGTGGATAAGATGGTATGATTATTTATGGTAGAGATTGAAACGGTGTGTAGTGATTTGTGGAGGTGTCGTTTGTGTCTGAATCCAGCGCAACAACAGAAATCTTAATTCGCTTACCGCAACAGCTCGTAT
Organism: Rossellomorea marisflavi; assembly: GCA_003667865.1. GTDB lineage: Bacteria > Bacillota > Bacilli > Bacillales > Bacillaceae_B > Rossellomorea > Rossellomorea marisflavi_C. Next base: position 1,317,112 of record CP033051.1, read on the forward strand.
CTGAGCTAGACGGCTTTGCAGAACAGGAAAAATTGAATCGCAATGAATTTATTCATCGAGCAACGAAAATGTACCTTAGAGAGCGTAAAAAGCGACAGATCCGCGAAGCTATGAGACGTGGGTATATGGAAATGGCGAAAATAAACTTGGCCATTGCTTCAGAAGCGATTCAAGCAGAATATGAGGCAGAGCATACAGTCGAGCGTTTAGTAAGCGGAGGTTAATCCTTTGATTGTTAAACGCGGTGATGTTTATTTTGCGGACTTGTCCCCGGTTGTTGGTTCTGAACAGGGTGGGGTTCGCCCAGTCCTTGTGATTCAAAATGATATTGGGAACCGGTTTAGTCCTACTGTGATTGTGGCAGCCATAACTGCCCAGATCCAAAAAGCAAAACTGCCTACTCATGTTGAAATCGATGCAAAGCGGTATGGATTTGAACGTGATTCTGTAATCTTACTCGAACAAATTCGAACAATCGATAAGCAACGTTTAACTGACAAGATTACACATTTAGACGATGAAATGATGGAAAAAGTGGATGATGCACTTCAAATTAGTGTTGGACTTATTCAATTCTAATTCATTCAAATGCATAAGAATCTAGTATCATCATGGATTTAAAAGTTTTTATAAATATTGGGACTTTTGCTCTAGGGACATCTATAGGACTTAGAGAAGAGTCCCTTTTTTATTAGATCCAATAAAATGACAATAGATAAAATCTTGGACAATTAGGTGGTTTCTCTTTATATTTAGAATATTGTCTTGTATAAAAATAAAAAAGTAATAGAATGTTTATCTGATACGAGAAAATAAAGAAGATAAATGGAATTTAAAACAAAATAGTATGAATAGGAGAGGAATTTCGGATGGATAAGCTAGTGTATGATTTTATTCAGGAGCATGAGTCTAACTTAGTTACTCTTTGGATGGAAGAAATGAAGGGGGAAGCGGATGAAAAGTTCCTTCAAGTTATTTCAGATCAAATTTTTGTAAAGACGAGCCACGACTTTGTCAATCTAGTCGTCTCACATTTAGAGAACTCGAACGATTTTTCTACTAGATTAAGAGAGTTTGCTGAAAAAATTGTTCGTCTTGGATGGCCATTAACCTTTGTAACAACAGGCTTAAGAACGTTTGGGAAAATCCTCTATAAACAAATGACAGATAATAATATTATTGCAACAGACAATAGTTTTGAATTTGTTACATATTATGAAGACTGGTTAACTCCAATGAATCACGAGATTGTCAATGCTTATACAGCATCATGGGAGAAAACAGTATCTCTCCAAAAAATGGCTCTACAAGAGCTTTCAGCACCATTAATCCCAGTATTTGATAAGATTACAGTTATGCCACTTGTTGGAACAATTGATACAGAAAGAGCAAGATTAATAATAGAGAATCTATTAAATGGTGTTGTTAAACACCGAGCGGAAGTTGTACTAATTGATATTACAGGAGTACCGGTTGTTGATACAATGGTTGCTCATCATATCATTCAAGCAGCTGATGCTGTAAGGCTAGTAGGTGCAAAATGCATGCTAGTGGGAATCAGACCAGAAATTGCACAAACAATTGTAAACCTTGGGATTAATTTAAACCAATTCAAGACGCATAGTACGTTACGTAAAGGGATTGAACAGGCTTTAGAGATGACCAACCGAAAAATTGTACATACGGAGGGGCATAAATGAGAATTCCGATTTTAAAGCTACATGATTGTCTATTAATTTCTATACAGTGGGAGCTAGACGACCAAACAGCCCTACAGTTTCAGGAAGATCTTCTACATAAAATTCATGAAACAAATGCCAGAGGTGTCGTAATCGATATTACGTCAATTGACTTTATTGATTCATTTATTGCAAAAGTAATCGGTGATGTGATTAATATGTCACGACTTATGGGAGCAAAAGTAGTAATCACAGGTATTCAACCAGCAGTCGCGATTACATTAATAGAGCTTGGTATTCGGTTAGAAGATGTCCTGACGGCGTTAGACCTTGAAAATGGTCTGGAGAAACTCCAGCAGGAATTGGGGGAGTAGTATATGGATAGCCAATCCTGTGTGAAAATCACAAATGAATGGGACATTGTAGCGGCTCGTCAGCAGGGAAGAAACGTAGCGAAAGAACTTGGCTTTGGTACAGTTGACCAGGCACGAATTACAACTGCGATTAGTGAGCTTGCTCGAAATATTTATTTGTATGCAGGTCATGGAGAAGTATGTATCGAAAAAGTATATGATAACGGCCGAAAAGGCGTTAAAATAATTGCTTTAGACCAAGGACCAGGCATTAAAGATCTTCGAAAAGTAATGGAAGATGGATATTCAACATCTGGAGGTTTAGGTGCAGGACTACCGGGAGTGAAAAGATTAATGGATGAATTTGATTTAACATCCACTCCGGGAGAAGGTACAGATATCCGAGCAACCAAATGGCTCCGCTAGGAGGAGTAATGATGGACTTTAGAGATTCAATGGATATTAAATATAAAGAGATAATAGATAAATATCTGAAACAACAAGATGAGCAAGCGTTATATCTTGGGCAGAAATATAGCCGGAAATCGATTGAGCATCATATTTCTCCTGAAGAGGTTGTTAATATCCATAAAAGTGTTGTACAAGAAATGGTACCTAATTTACCAGAATCTGTTGTACACTCTTTTGATATTCTCATAGAAGTGATGATTGGATATGGTCTAGCTTATCGAGAGCATCAGAGTTTACGAAGTAAGCAACAGGAGCTAATTAATGAAATTGATATTGCCTCAAATATGCAACAGACATTACTTGAGACCACGATTCCTGATATGGATGTACTCGATATTGGTGCTATAAGTGTACCGGCAAAGCAAATGAGTGGAGATTATTATCATTTTGTAAAAGATGAAAATCATAATGTCAGTGTTGCAATAGCAGATGTTATTGGAAAAGGAATTCCTGCTGCACTATGTATGTCTATGATTAAGTATGCGATGGATAGCCTACCAGAGCATCGACATGAGCCAGGAGCTGTATTAGAGAGCTTAAATAGGGTCGTTGAACGAAATGTGGATGCTAGTATGTTCATTACAATGTTTTATGCTATGTATAATCCAGAAAGACACTTGTTTACATATGCTTCTGCCGGACACGAACCAGGATTTTATTACAATGCTCAAAGTGATGAATTTTTAAATCTTGATGCAAAAGGGTTACTGCTCGGTGTAGATAAAAGAACTCATTATCGTCAGTATGAAAGACTGGTAGAAGTGGGAGATATGATTGTCTTATTCTCAGATGGTGTAACAGAATGCCGAACAGAATCCGGCTTTATTGAAAGAGAAAACATCATTGCCTACATACGCGAAAACTTTCACCTTAGTGCACAAGAAATAGTTAATAACGTCTATAAAGAATTAGAAAAGCTTCAACATTTTCAGCTTAGAGATGACTTTACGCTCATCATTATGAAAAGAATGCAATAATGGTGTTTAGAGGTTTACATTTCGGGGTAAGTAAACTGTAGTACTATTCATTTGTTCAGTAAAGGTGGTCATTTTCATGAACTTAGTAATAGATGTAAAACAAAAAGACAATGAAGTATTCGTAAAGATTTCTGGAGAAATTGATGCATACACTGCACCTGAATTAAAGGAAAATCTTCAGCCTTCTACAGAGATGGAAAATCCAAATATTACAGTAGATCTTTCTGATGTATCTTATATGGACAGCACAGGACTCGGCGTTTTTGTTTGGTTATTTAAAACTGCTAAATCAAAAGATGGTCAGTTAACATTAACAGGACTATCTGAACGTCTTCAACGCTTGTTTGATATTACAGGATTAGGAGAGATTATGACTATTAAGGTAGAAGGTGGCGTGGAATAATGCAAGCATTTGATTACATCGAAATGAAGATACCTGCTAAACCAGAATATGTAGGTGTAATCCGTTTAACTTTGTCCGGGATAGCAAGTCGAATGGGATTTGTCTATGATAAGATAGAAGATTTAAAAATTGCTACTAGCGAAGCGATTACGAATGCTGTTCAACATGCTTACAATGACGGGCAAGGTGAAGTGGTAGTAGGCTTTGCCTTATATGAAGATCGTTTAGAGGTAATGGTTGCAGACAATGGGACAAGCTTTAATTTTCAAAAGATAAGAAAAGAAGTTGGTCCTTATAATCCGGATCATTCTGTAGAATTTCTTCGAGAAGGTGGCCTAGGTCTCTACCTTATCGAAACCCTTATGGATGATGTGAAAATTCACCATAAGGAAGGAGTGACAGTCTTTATGACAAAATTCCTAGAAGGAGAGCAGGTGGAGAGGGATGCAAAAACTGTCTCAACCTAATCAAACAGACAAAGAGAAAATTTTCAAATGGATAGAAGATTTTCAAAGAGACCAATGTGAAGAAGCCCAAAACAATTTGGTTCTTCATTATCAAAACTTAGTTGAAGCGATTGCAAGGAAGTATTCTAAAGGTAAATCCTATCATGAGGATATCGTGCAGGTGGGAATTATTGGATTACTAGGTGCGATTCGACGATATGATGCGACGTTTGGTAAATCATTTGAAGCCTTTGCCATTCCAACAGTTGTTGGGGAAATTAAACGATTTTTACGAGATAAAACATGGAGTGTTCATGTTCCTCGTAGAATTAAAGAGCTAGGTCCTAAAATCAAATCAACGATTGAAGAACTTACAAATCGTTTAGAGAGGTCACCTAAAGTAGACGAGATTGCAAAACATTTAGATGTGACTGAGGAAGAAGTATTAGAGGCAATGGAAATGGGGAAAAGCTATCAGGCTCTTTCTGTAGACCATTCAATAGAGGCAGATTCAGAAGGTAGTACGGTTACGATCTTAGATGTTGTAGGGAAAAAGGACGATGGCTTTGAACGTGTGAATGAACGATTAGTGCTTGAAAAGGCACTTCATGTTCTTACAGATCGAGAAAAGCTAATTATCCAATATACATTCTTGGAAAATATCAGTCAAAAAGAAACTGGTGAAAAGTTAGGTATTTCTCAAATGCACGTATCACGTTTGCAGCGTAAAGCAATAAAAAAATTACGTGAAGCAATTGATTCTCAAGAAGCAGAGATGGACACATAGTTCCATGGAGCATATCAAAAAAGATCGAATAGAGGTTCATGCAGAGAATATTGCAAAAGGTGATAATCGTTTCTGTGGTGACAGCTACTTTTTCCATCATACCGATGAGTATTTTATATGTGTATTGGCTGACGGATTAGGAAGCGGTGAATTTGCTTTTGATTCCTCGAGTGCAGTTGCAAAAGTGGTTCAAGACTACCATGATCAAGATGTAGAATCCTTAATGAACCTATGTAATAAAGCACTCGAAAATAAACGTGGTGCGGCTGTTTCCATTTTAAAGGTGTATTATGAAAGCCAAGAATTTGTTTATAGCTGCGTGGGAAATATCCGTTTTTACTTATATTCACCAGACGGAAAAATGACATACCCTTTGCCTATAACAGGATTCCTCTCGGGAAGACCGCAAGCGATACGTGTTCAAAGGTTTCCTTACTTACCCAACTCAAGATTTTTAATACATTCTGATGGTCTCGTCATTTCAGGTACAAAGTCTCTTTTACAAACAGACTATTCAATAGATGAAATTAAAGACAATATAAATTTGCATATCGATAATAAAAAAGATGATACAACGTATATCATAGGTGGCTTGCTCTAATAGAGCGGCCTTTTTCTTTTTTGCTAGTTTTTACGATCGCACTACTAGTAGTATTGGGATTTGCTTTATTACTAAAAAGTGGAGCACAAATTTACGAACAGATATTAAAATGGGGATAATGAGTAATAGGTTACTATTTCACTTTAGGAGAATCACTCTAAAAGAATCACTCTAAAAGATTCAGTGTAGCAGCGTTATAGTTTATCGTTTAATGGTGAAGCTTACTACATACACCGTACATACTAATAACTGTACAAAAAAATGTGATACACTATGTAAGAACTCTATGATAATGGGGGAAATGAAGTGGAAAAAACATTAGATTCAACTAAACTTTTACAAGAAAAGATATCAAAAGAATTAAACATTCCTCTTAAAAGTATAAAGAACGTCATATCAATGATTGAAGAAGGCAACACAATACCGTTTATTGCTCGTTACCGAAAAGAGCAAACGGGTGCACTTGATGAAGTGCAAATCCGCCAAATAACAGAACAATGGACGTATCTGCAAAACTTGGAACAAAGAAAAGAAGAAGTTCTTCGTCTTATTGATGAACAAGGGAAATTAACAGATGAGCTGTCCATCCAAATTAAAAAAGCTGAGAAATTACAAGCAGTTGAGGACCTTTATCGTCCCTACAAGCAAAAGAGAAGAACAAAAGCTACTGTAGCGAAAGAAAAAGGCTTAGAGCCGTTTGCTCAATGGATCCTTTCGTTTCCAACTTCTGGTTCTATTGAAAGTGAAGCGAAAGAATATCTAAGTGAAGAACATGAGTTACATACAATAGAAGAAGTTATAACGGGTGCTCAAGATATTATAGCTGAAATGATCTCAGATGATGCAAAATATCGTGAATGGATTCGAAACGAGACCTTCCGAAATAGTGTTTTAACATCTTCAGTAAAGAAAGAAGAATTAGACGAGAAAAATATCTATGAAATGTATTATGATTATTCGGAACCAGTTAGTAAAATAGTTCCACACAGAGTATTAGCAGTAAATAGAGGTGAAAAAGAGGACGTTCTCAAAATCTCAATCCAACCAAATATAGACAAGATAGTGGATTACTTAGTTAGAAATTTCATTAAAAATGTACAATCTATCGTAGTGGATATTGTTAAGGGGGCAATTGAAGATGGTTATAAACGTCTTATTCAACCTTCTATTGAAAGAGAAATACGAAATGAGCTAACAGAGAAAGCTGAAAATCAGGCAATACATATATTCTCCGAAAATCTTCGAAACCTTCTATTACAGCCTCCTCTGAAAGGAAAGGTTGTACTAGGAGTAGATCCAGCCTACAGAACAGGATGTAAGTTAGCATTAGTGGATGAAACGGGTAAGGTTTTGGAGATTGGCGTCGTTTATCCGCATCCTCCAAATGCGAAAAAAGAGGAAGCAACGAAGCGGGTTCAAAATCTACTAGTGAACTACCGTGTTGAAATTATTGCGATTGGAAATGGTACAGCTTCCAGGGAAACCGAACAGTTTATAGTAGATACAATTAAAGATAGTAAACAAGAGATTTCCTACATTATTGTTAATGAAGCAGGAGCAAGTGTTTATTCTGCATCTGATATTGCAAGAGAAGAATTCCCTGATTTAAAAGTTGAGGAAAGAAGTGCGGTATCCATTGCAAGAAGACTTCAAGATCCACTTGCGGAGCTAGTGAAAATCGATCCTAAATCTGTTGGTGTTGGTCAGTATCAGCATGATGTTACTCAAAAGAAGTTAAGTGAGTCGTTAACATTTGTTGTTGAAACGGTAGTAAACCGGGTTGGGGTAAATGTGAATACAGCATCGCCATCATTATTACAGTATGTTGCTGGATTATCAAAAACAGTAGCAAAGAACATTGTTCAAAAAAGGGAAGAAGACGGGAAATTTGTTTCTAGAACAGAATTAAAAAGTATTCCAAGACTTGGTGCGAAAACATACGAGCAATGTATTGGCTTCTTAAGAATAGTAGATGGGAAAGAACCTCTTGATTCAACACCAATTCACCCAGAGAATTATAAAGAAGTTAAAAGTCTTCTAAAAAGTCTGGGACTAGATAACAAAGCAATTGGTCAGGAGTCATTAAAAGAGAAGCTAGAGGGGTTAGACTTAAAGGCAATTTCAGAAGAGACAGATATCGGTGAACTTACGTTAAAAGACATAATTGATGCCCTTATTAGACCAGGGCGCGATCCACGTGATGAGCTGCCGAAGCCACTGTTAAAGAAGGATGTTCTACAATTAGAAGATTTGAAACCAGGAATGGAGTTACAAGGAACCGTACGAAATGTTGTTGACTTTGGTGCCTTCATTGATATTGGAGTCAAACAAGATGGATTAGTCCATATTTCAAAGCTAAAACAAGGGTTTGTTAAGCATCCATTAGATGTAGTTGCTGTAGGGGATATTGTAACGGTATGGGTAGAAGACGTAGATATTAAAAAAGGGCGCGTTGCACTTACAATGTTACAATCATAAGTAGTAAAGGTTGAGGTTTGAGGTTGTCTCAAAAAGGTCTTTCTCCATATTATTACGTGGTTTGTGAAAGGAACCCTTTATGATGAGACAACCTTAACTTATATTAAGAACAATGCTTTTTTCTATAAAAGTTCCAACATTGATTAAGCATTTTAATTTGATAACGGTCCTTTTGATAAAAGGCCTTTCTCATCTGATTTATAAGCCAGGTTGGCATTACATTACCTCCTTCTTGGAGTTAAATCATTTGATTATTAATGTATTCAATAGTAGGTTGTCATGTTCATAGGGGGATAAGGGTAATGACAGATGCAGAATTACAGAGATTAGTTGATGAGATTTCAACCACCTATTTTAAAAGAACATTTAAACATCGTGCATTTTTTAACCCACGTTTACGTACAACAGGTGGGAGGTACATGTTAAGAAGTCATAATATAGAAGTAAATAAGAAATACTACGAACAGTTTGGCTATGATGAGTTAGTAGGGATTATCAAGCATGAACTTTGTCATTATCACCTACACCTTGAGGGAAAGGGCTATAAACATAAGGATCCAGAATTTAAATACTTACTAAAAAAGGTAGGTGGCCCTAGATTCTGTTCTTCCCTTCCTACTACCAGTCCAAAACCTTTAAAAATTCATCTTTATGAGTGTAGACAGTGTCATACACTTTTTCATAGAAGAAGAAAGATGGACGTCAGTCGTTATGCGTGTGGGTCGTGTAGAGGTCGACTTAGGTTCTTAGAGACAAAGGTATCGGAGAGTAAATAACAAAAGTCATATTTCTTTTTTTTACCACTTTATTGCCTGGTTGACATTTGGTTAAAAAGTTTATATAATCTATATTGTCGTTAAGACGCAGTTAAATATTTTTACTGTTCCACAGTAGCTCAGTGGTAGAGCTATCGGCTGTTAACCGATCGGTCGCAGGTTCGAATCCTGCCTGTGGAGCCATTTTTTTGGGGAAGTACTCAAGTGGCTGAAGAGGCGCCCCTGCTAAGGGTGTAGGTCGGGCAACCGGCGCGAGGGTTCAAATCCCTCCTTCTCCGCCAGAAAAAATCTGGCCCATTGGTCAAGCGGTTAAGACACCGCCCTTTCACGGCGGTAACACGGGTTCGAATCCCGTATGGGTCACCACTACTTTATTTTGTTCCTGAAAGATTATTACTGAGTAATATAATTTCCAAGCTTTGCTTGGAAGGGACATCAATGAAAGTTATTTTTGAGCAAAGCTCAAAAAAACTCTGGTCCGGTAGTTCAGTTGGTTAGAATGCCTGCCTGTCACGCAGGAGGTCGCGGGTTCGAGTCCCGTCCGGACCGCCATTTTACTTTTTTAAAAAAGCATTTGACATCACGTTGAAGTTCGTGATATTATATAAACCTCGTCGTTAAAATATTGGGCTATAGCCAAGCGGTAAGGCATCGCACTTTGACTGCGACATGCGTTGGTTCGAATCCAGCTAGCCCAGCCATTTAGAGCCATTAGCTCAGTTGGTAGAGCATCTGACTTTTAATCAGAGGGTCGAAGGTTCGAATCCTTCATGGCTCATAAAGATTTTTTAACTTAAAAAATCTATTTTGAATTCTATAAAGATTTAAAACCTGCGGGTGTGGCGGAATTGGCAGACGCACCAGACTTAGGATCTGGCGCCGCGAGGCGTGGGGGTTCGACTCCCTTCACCCGCACTTTTAAAAAGAGTATTGACATCAAACGTTATACATGATAATATAGATTTTGTCGCTTTTCCAAGCGGTCGTGGCGGAATGGCAGACGCGCTAGGTTGAGGGCCTAGTGGGGGCAACCCCGTGGAGGTTCAAGTCCTCTCGGCCGCACCAACGAGAATTTGACATGCGCCCGTAGCTCAATTGGATAGAGCGTTTGACTACGGATCAAAAGGTTAGGGGTTCGACTCCTCTCGGGCGCGCCATCTAATTTGGATCATAAGCTACTACGACCTTTGTGAATATTCTACGGGAAGTAGCTCAGCTTGGTAGAGCACTTGGTTTGGGACCAAGGGGTCGCAGGTTCGAATCCTGTCTTCCCGACCAGTTAGAAAAAATTATACATTTATATGCGGGTGTAGTTTAATGGTAAAACCTCAGCCTTCCAAGCTGATGTCGTGGGTTCGATTCCCATCACCCGCTCCAAAAACACTAATTGAACCTTGAAAACTGAACAAAACAAAACGTCAACGTTAAATCTTTTATACGTAAGACATAGTCTTACAAAACAAGTTGAACTAGATTCAACAAATGAGCAAGTCAAACTTTTTTCGGAGAGTTTGATCCTGGCTCAGGACGAACGCTGGCGGCGTGCCTAATACATGCAAGTCGAGCGGACGAAAGGGAGCTTGCTCCCTTTCGTTAGCGGCGGACGGGTGAGTAACACGTGGGTAACCTGCCTGTAAGACTGGGATAACTCCGGGAAACCGGGGCTAATACCGGATAATTCCTTTCCTCGCATGAGGAAAGGTGGAAAGATGGCTTCGGCTATCACTTACAGATGGACCCGCGGCGCATTAGCTAGTTGGTGAGGTAACGGCTCACCAAGGCGACGATGCGTAGCCGACCTGAGAGGGTGATCGGCCACACTGGGACTGAGACACGGCCCAGACTCCTACGGGAGGCAGCAGTAGGGAATCTTCCGCAATGGACGAAAGTCTGACGGAGCAACGCCGCGTGAGTGAAGAAGGTTTTCGGATCGTAAAACTCTGTTGTTAGGGAAGAACAAGTACCGTTCGAATAGGGCGGTACCTTGACGGTACCTAACCAGAAAGCCACGGCTAACTACGTGCCAGCAGCCGCGGTAATACGTAGGTGGCAAGCGTTGTCCGGAATTATTGGGCGTAAAGCGCGCGCAGGCGGTTCCTTAAGTCTGATGTGAAAGCCCACGGCTCAACCGTGGAGGGTCATTGGAAACTGGGGAACTTGAGTGCAGAAGAGGAAAGCGGAATTCCACGTGTAGCGGTGAAATGCGTAGAGATGTGGAGGAACACCAGTGGCGAAGGCGGCTTTCTGGTCTGTAACTGACGCTGAGGCGCGAAAGCGTGGGGAGCAAACAGGATTAGATACCCTGGTAGTCCACGCCGTAAACGATGAGTGCTAAGTGTTGGAGGGTTTCCGCCCTTCAGTGCTGCAGCTAACGCATTAAGCACTCCGCCTGGGGAGTACGGTCGCAAGACTGAAACTCAAAGGAATTGACGGGGGCCCGCACAAGCGGTGGAGCATGTGGTTTAATTCGAAGCAACGCGAAGAACCTTACCAGGTCTTGACATCCTCTGCCAACCCTAGAGATAGGGCGTTCCCCTTCGGGGGACAGAGTGACAGGTGGTGCATGGTTGTCGTCAGCTCGTGTCGTGAGATGTTGGGTTAAGTCCCGCAACGAGCGCAACCCTTGATCTTAGTTGCCAGCATTCAGTTGGGCACTCTAAGGTGACTGCCGGTGACAAACCGGAGGAAGGTGGGGATGACGTCAAATCATCATGCCCCTTATGACCTGGGCTACACACGTGCTACAATGGACGGTACAAAGGGCAGCAAGACCGCGAGGTTTAGCCAATCCCATAAAACCGTTCTCAGTTCGGATTGTAGGCTGCAACTCGCCTACATGAAGCCGGAATCGCTAGTAATCGCGGATCAGCATGCCGCGGTGAATACGTTCCCGGGCCTTGTACACACCGCCCGTCACACCACGAGAGTTTGTAACACCCGAAGTCGGTGGGGTAACCATTTGGAGCCAGCCGCCTAAGGTGGGACAGATGATTGGGGTGAAGTCGTAACAAGGTAGCCGTATCGGAAGGTGCGGCTGGATCACCTCCTTTCTAAGGAAATAATTGAGACGTTGACGCATGAGTTTTGTTCAGTTTTGATGGTTTAATAAAAACTATCAATAGAAATGATTGTTCTTTGAAAACTAGATAAAGTTAGAAATGAAAGTCAAGAAAGATACCGAGTATCGCCATTTTAGGTTTTAAACCTTAAAACAAAGACCATTTAGTGGTTAAGTTAGAAAGGGCGCACGGTGGATGCCTTGGCACTAGGAGCCGATGAAGGACGGGACTAACACCGATATGCTTCGGGGAGCTGTAAGTAAGCTTTGATCCGGAGATTTCCGAATGTGGGAACACATCACTCGTAATGGAGTGATATCTTCACCTGAATACATAGGGTGTTGAAGGCAGACCCAGGGAACTGAAACATCTAAGTACCTGGAGGAAGAGAAAGCAAACGCGATTCCCTGAGTAGCGGCGAGCGAAACGGGATTAGCCCAAACCAAGAGGCTTGCCTCTTGGGGTTGTAGGACACTCTATACGGAGTTACAAAGGAATGAAGTAGACGAAAAAGTCTGGAAAGGCTTGTCAAAGAAGGTAAAAACCCTGTAGTCGAAACTTCGTTCTCTCTTGAGTGGATCCTGAGTACGGCGGGACACGTGAAATCCCGTCGGAAGCTGGGAGGACCATCTCCCAAGGCTAAATACTCCCTAGTGACCGATAGTGAACCAGTACCGTGAGGGAAAGGTGAAAAGCACCCCGGAAGGGGAGTGAAATAGAACCTGAAACCGTGTGCCTACAAGTAGTCAGAGCCCGTTAACGGGTGATGGCGTGCCTTTTGTAGAATGAACCGGCGAGTTACGATCCCATGCAAGGTTAAGTCGATGAGACGGAGCCGTAGCGAAAGCGAGTCTGAATA